>NZ_VPDL01000018.1:0-67490 GCF_013417705.1 Acinetobacter sp. YH12235
ATTTCTGTAAGTTAAAAGAATTTAAACGTATAGCGATGCGTAGTTGTAAAACAGATACGAGTTTTGAAGCCATGATTCAATTGTGCGCGAGTTTAATTAACTCTCGGTAATTCTCAACAGACCCTAAAGTATTTTCTTGAATCAATGCACTGCAATGAAGAAATTTTCTATTAAGCATGCAGAACTCGGTTTAAGAAAACTGCATGTATTAACAAAAAATAACCTCGAATTAAGCAGGCACCTGCCTCAACATTTCTCGCGCCACATTCTCATAACTTAAAGTCTGCTGGCCATGCAATATAGTTTCAACGGTAAAAGAACCATCGGGATGAACTTTAGTTACAGTAAAAATCGTATTTTCAAACTGAGCTAATGTGACTTGCTGGCCAATTTCGATGTGATTCATATGGCTTTTACATTTATTAATCTGTCGATTTTTATTCTGTCATGATCTTCTAAGCTTTTGAACAGTTGTTTAACTTAAGTCTGTGAATAATTTTGTTAAAATCAAAAAATAGCCTTAAAATATTTTCATAAAATCACTATATTTTTATAATTCAAAGATTTATTTCCCATTAAAACTTGGGCTTTAAGTGACTTTCAATAGGTAGAAAACATCAGCTCATCTCTAAAAACGATGAGCAAAAATGAGCCGCTTTTCACCTATATGAGGAAAGTGGTGAATATCTTTATACATCTATTTGAAAAATAAATACTTTATTCAAAATCTTAGAACAAACTATTGTTGCTGAGCCAAGAGCAATGGAATCTGATGACCTTGACTATAATTATGCTTCTGATAGACCTGAGCAATTTCTGGTAGCTTGAGTTTAGCCGCCTCAATCCCAGCATCCATGGTCAACTCCCTGCCACGCACGTCAAAGATATGACCTTTTTCGCGTAAGTCTGGTTGAATCACTACATCGGCGTATTGCAGTTCCTCAGAAGCTAGACGTTGCTGCATGATATTGATGTTCTGGTTGAATAGGCCCCAGACATTGGTGGTTTCGGTATGGATCGGCTGTGCCAGAATATCGACAGCAATCACAATATCAGCGCCCAACTCACGAGCCACTTTGACCGGCACCGGACTGACCAGCCCTCCATCCACATATTCCTTTTTCTGGATAACAGTCGGAATAAACATGCTTGGAATAGAAACGGATGCACGCACTGCCTGACCGGTATTACCATAATTAAAAACTACGCGCTTGCCCTCTTTCAAGGCTGTGGCTACCACAAACATCGGGATTTTCATGGCTTGCAGAGGCGTCTGATCAACCTGTAAATTCACATAATTTTCAACTTTTTTGCCATCAAAAAAGCCTTTGCGGTCTAGCTTGATGTCGCGAACATCAGTGGCTTTCATGCTTAATGCAATATTACGCAGTTCAATCGCTGGTTTACCACTGGCATAAATGGAACCTACGATACTGCCAGCACTGGTTCCCACAATAAAGTCAGGTTGTATGCCTGCCTGCTCCAATACTTCAATTGCACCGATATGCGCATAGCCACGCGCACCGCCACTGCCAAGAACGAGTGCAATCACCGGACGGTTTTCTGTTTGCTTGATCTTGCGGAAATTGATCTGGTTTGGACGTGCCTGGGCTTCTGCTACTGAACTGGCAGATTTGATATGACTAGAGTTAGATGGATTAAAACCGGATGTCGTTTGGCAGCCGCTCAAACCTACCATTGTCATCGCCAATATACTCAGTACATATTTCTGCATGCAGAGCACGTCCTCATTTTGTTAAAGCAGCATAGTGTATAAACACATGCTTAAATAATCTGTAGAATTTCGTAAAACTGTCATACAGTTGCACTAATGTCTTTCAATTTTCAGCCACTGTATGAATACACCTTCACTGTACCGGATCTTTCTCACTTTCCTGCAACTGGGCTGTATGGCATTCGGTGGACCGGCAGCGCATCTGGTGTTTTTTCACCGTAAATTTGTCGACCAGTTACAGTGGTTAAATGCGACACAATATGGTCAGCTGGTTGCATTAGCGCAGCTTTTGCCCGGCCCAAGCAGCAGCCAGGTAGGCCTTTCAATTGGCTATCTGCAAAGGGGTTATGCTGGAGCATTCATGGCCTGGCTTGGGTTTACCTTACCTTCAGCGCTTTTGATGAGCTTGATCGCCGTACTTGGTCAGTACTATTTCCATATTCTAAACTCAAACAGCTTTCATAGCATTCAATTGATCGTTTTTTCTGTAATCGTCTGGGCATTCTGGCAAATGCTCAATAGCTTCTGCAAGAGCATCTGGCAATATGTACTGGTCTTCATTTCCGTCCTGATTCTGAGCTTCATTAGTATCAGTTTGAACCAGCTACTGGTCATTATTTTAGGGGCAGTTTTTGGCCTCATAATGGCAAAATTTTCCAATTCTCCTCAGGAAAATAAGCCTGCTTCAAATTCATCTACCATTCACTCAAGCTATATTCGGCCACGTCATGCACCTTACTGGTTCATCGCATTTTTATTACCATTTTTTCTGATTCCTATACTAGTCAAATCTGGTTCTTGGCCTGAACTCGCATTTTTTGCTGATTTCTATCAAACTGGCTCATTGGTCTTTGGTGGCGGGCATGTCATTCTGCCTTTGCTGCATCAGGACTTTGTGGCGACCAATTTACTTTCGCCCCAATCTTTCGATCTAGGTTATGCATTTGCCCAATTGATGCCGGGTCCATTATTTAGTTTTTCCAGCTATGTCGGTGCTCTGTTGCCTTGGACAGGTTCATCCTGGATTAATGCACTGTTAGCAACCTGTGCCATTTTCCTGCCTTCGTTTTTTCTGATTTTTGCTACTTTGCCTTATTGGTCATGGTTAATGCAGCAACGTATTATTTTTCAGGCGGTAAGCGGGATTAATGCGGCAGTGGTCGGACTACTTTTATATTTGCTGATTGATCTCTCTCAGGCATATTTTCGTTTCTGGTCTGATCTGGTTTTTGTCATCGTGATGATTCTACTGTTACGCTCGAAATTACCAGTCTGGTTCAGCCTGATTGCCGGATTTATCCTATATCAAAGCTATCTTAATTTTGTGTCATTCTAACCATTTAAACCCATAAAAAAGCCCCGAACCAGTCGGGGCTTTTGCTCAAGTCTTACCAGATATCTGATTTAACTTTATCTTTAAATTTCGGATGATCATCGAGCTTAAACTCTGGTTGCTCGATGCCACGTTTCAGCTGACCGGTATAGTCCTTGAGCAGCATCAAAATAAATGGCATCAGCAGCACAATCGCAATCAGGTTAATACTGGCCATGACACCCATGAACAGGTCCGCCATATTCCAGATCAACGGCACACTAGCAATCGAGCCGAAATACACCATAAACAATACCAGCAACCGGAAAATAAACATGACCTTGCTGTTATTATTGATGAACTGAATATTTCCTTCTGCATAGGCATAGTTACCAATGATAGAAGAATAGGCAAACAGGAACAGAATCAAGGCCAGGAAGTCATCGCCCCAAGCACCAATCTGGCTTTCAAGCGCCATCTGGGTCAAGGTCACGCCTTCAAAACCGGCATTTTCATATAGGCCAGAAACCAGAATCACGATAGCGGTACATGAACACACAACGAAGGTATCTACAAATACGCCAAGCATTTGAACCAGACCCTGATTCACCGGATGTTTCACGTCAGAGGCAGCCGCCGCATTCGGTGCTGAACCCATCCCCGCTTCATTCGAAAATAAACCGCGCTTAATCCCCATCATCATGGCCATCGAGATCATGGCACCGAAGAAACCGCCTGCAGCTGCTTCAAACTCAAATGCTTTGCTAAAGATCAGCTGAAAAATAGACGGCAACATATCGTAATTGATGACGGCGATATATAAAGCTACACCCAGATAAAGAACTGCCATGAAAGGGACCACCCCTTCAGCAACTTTTGCAATCCGTTTGATCCCGCCAAAAATAATCATGGCCGTAATCAAGACCAAGACCAGACCAATCCAGGAAACTTCCAGATCGAAACCACCTAATGGCAACATCAGATTGGCTTCATTCCAGCCCCAGGCATGTGAGGTTGCACCAGTAATCGCATTGGCCTGCACGGCATTGAACACAAAGCCGTAAGTCGTAATCAGCGCAATTGCAAAGACAATTCCCAGCCATTTCTGTTTAAGACCCTGAGTGATGTAATAGGCAGGTCCACCGCGGAATTGCTGGTTCTTGTTATCACGAACTTTAAATAACTGTGCTAATGAGGATTCTACAAAAGCAGAACTCATTCCCAGAAATGCAGTAAACCACATCCAGAACACAGCACCTGGACCACCGACAGCAATCGCAATGGCGACGCCTGCAACATTACCCACACCGACCCGGCTGGCCAGGCCTGTAACAAAGGCCTGAAACGGCGTAATACCATGGTCATCATCGACCTTGCTACGGCTGCGTTTCATGACTTTGATACTGTGCCAGAATAAACGGATCTGTACTGCACCGGTCATGATCGTATAGCAAATACCAACAGCGACCAGGAACACCACTAAAAAGTCCCAGAGTGGACCATTTAAGGCATCAACCCAGCCCAGTAAGGTTTCATTTAGCTGATCATTCATGTCATATCCTTATGAGCTTATGACTCATTATCAAGCCTAAAATTAGACGAAAAATTTCAAGATCATCTGGATGATCGTGGCATTAATCAAGTCAACGAAGAAAGCACCACATAATGGAACGATCAGGAAAGCTTTATGCGATGCACCATACATATTGGTAATCGCCTGCATATTGGCGACTGCCGTTGGGGTTGCACCCATCCCGAAACCACAGTGACCTGCAGCCAGTACTGCGGCATCATAGTTTTTGCCCATTACCCGGAAAGTGACAAATGCTGCATATAAAGCCATGGTCAAGGTCTGTGCACCGAGAATCACCATCAATGGTCCTGCAAGATCCGCCAGTTGCCATAGTTTTAATGACAGCAACGCCATGGCCAGATAAAGCGACAATGAAGCATTACCAAACACATCAATCGCACGGTCGAAGATCTGGATTTTCAGGATACCTTCCAGCACGTTACGCAGAATCACGCCGCCTGCCAGTGCCCATACAAATGTTGGCAGTTCAAATACTGTATCTTTACTGAAGCCAGTCATCAGCTCCGCAAATGCTAGACAGCCTGCAAACAGACCAAGTGTGGTAATGGCATTATCGGCAGTGATCAGACGGACACGATGTGGATATTCAAATTGCACATATTCATCTGTCGTGCTGTCCATTGGCGTGTTGTCACGTTTTTCGATCTGCTGATCGGTACGTGCCACAGCAAGATTATGACGGTTAATCAACAGTTTCGCCAAAGGCCCACCGATAATTCCCCCAATAATCAGACCGAAGGTCGCACTTGCCATACCGAGCGCCAAAGCCCCCTGAATACCATGCTCAACTTCCATAATTTCACCCCAGGCGCCAGCAGTACCGTGTCCACCAGTCAAGGTAATCGAACCGGCAATCAGACCGATCAGAGGATCAATACCCAGTAAACTTGCCAAGCCCATACCCACTGCATTTTGTAGGGCAATAAATGTTGAGATGGCAACCAGGAAGATCACCAGTCCGATCCCGCCTTCGCGTAATTTAGCGAAGTTCGCACTCAGACCGATCGAAGCAAAGAAAATCAGCATAAAACTGGTTTGCAGTTCCGCGCTCGTGGTAATGCTGTAGCCCCAGAACGAATGAACCAGCAGAGAGATAACCGCTGCAACCAAACCACCTGCGACAGGTTCAGGAATGTTGTAACGTTTTAGAAAATCGATTTTATCTACCAGAAACCGGCCCAGTAATAGCACAATTACTGCAGCGATCAGGGTATAAAATGCGTTAAAAGTAAAATCCATAATTTTTTTGTCCAAGATGGTTCTGAATTTTTGTCATTCTAAAAGTCGTGTTGCGATTCATTTCCACAGAAGAAAACCTTACATTACCCCATGTAATTGTCATCTACTTCATTCATCCATCGCCTTTAGAATCAACAAAGCATTCCGCATCTGTTTCAAACTTATGAATATCATCGTGATGATCATATTCAGTGAGAGATTTATAAAAGCGAAAAACAGCCTTTTGCTGATTGCATAAGCTACGCCAGATGCATAAATTCATCTAAGCGTGCAACTCATAGCGATAACATCCAGCCTATATTTTTTACTTCTCAACCAGCATGAATTGCTGCATGAGTGCTTTTAACCTAACTGAGTTCATCAAGTCATTTGCAATAAGATATTTCAAATAGAGCTTGACCATGCAATCTTCATTATTTCTTCAAAATGCATGTATTCAACTGAAAAGTCGCACATTATGCTGTTTCTTTGTATAAAGTTTTATTGTTTTTTATTAACTATAGTTAGTGAATATATAAAAAATAATTATAACTTCTTATTTTTTATAGTTTACTACCCCCAAATTTTAATCGAAATAAAATATTAATTGAACGTAAAAACGGATATTTAATTTTATTTTTAAGATTGAATTTTAATCATTCTATTTTGTTCTTAACTTTCCTTTTAGTTCCAGCCATCGATGTTAATTGCTCAAGATATCAGCATCTAAAATATCGGTTGCATTTTTAGAAGGAGTTTTGTTTAAGCATTCAATAAATTTCTTAGGCTATTTATATAACTTCTATATCTCTTAAGTGCATTCTCATTCATGTGATTTTTATTAATCATCATAATTCACTGTGAAACTAAAATTCCCCCTGCCCGACAGAGTTTGTTTGGTTTATAGTCAGTTCACCATCATTAAGGATATGAGATTGGAAATTAGAATGGATCAAAACCTCGTTCATGCTGTAGATCAAACCATTACTTCCCGGCATTCGGTTCGTGCTTTTCTGGATACGCCGGTCAGTACCGGCATGCTCAAAGACATTTTGACTGTGGCCAGCCGCGCCCCTTCAGGGACCAATACCCAGCCATGGAAAGTATATGTGCTGACAGGGAAAAAGCGTGATGAGCTGGTGCAGCGTGTCTGTCAGGCGCAAATGGAGCTTTACCAGAATCCGGCACTGGCCGAGCAATATAAAGAAACCTTTGCCTATTATCCCGAACAATGGTTCTCTCCTTATATCGACCGACGCCGTGAAAATGGCTGGGGCTTATATGGTTTGCTGAATATCCAGAAAGGCGAAAAAGAAAAAATGGCGCGCCAGAACCTGCGTAATTTTGAACTGTTTAATGCACCAGTGGGGCTATTCTTCACCTTACATAAAGATTTGGGCGTAGGTTCAAAAATGGATATTTCCATGATGATTCAAAACGTGATGCTGGCTGCCAAGGCACGTGGTCTGGATACCTGTCCGCAGGCTGCCTGGAATCATTTTCATAGCATTGTGCTAGATGTACTGGGAGCAGGTGAAGATGAAGAGCTGGTCTGTGGCATGTCACTAGGCTATGCAGATCCAGACCATATCGTAAATACCTTTATCACCCCACGTGTCCCGGTAGAGGAATTTGCCGTTTTTGTAGATGAATAAGATTTGATAAGCCATGATCCAAGCATCAACTTTGAGCTGCTTGGATTGTCTGACAGAGATATAGAGTTCTTGCAGCTCCTTATTTCTGTTTAACTCTAGGCAGTTCTAATTTCAATACAGATCTAAAGGCTATAACTACAAAGATCGCCATTACCAAGGCCATATTGAATAAAGCATCCCACAGCATAAAGTTCAGCAAAACCCCACCCAACAAACCGCAGGCAAATTGCATACTGCCCATGATCGCACTGGCGGTTCCCGCACGCGCGCCCTGCTCTGCCATGGCCAGCGCCATCGCATTCGGTCCCACAAAACCAATCGAGGCCACAACGACAAATAAGGCCGCCATAACTAGGACAACAGATTCAATATTCAGATAGCCTAAAACCAGTAAAGCCAGGACACCGATTCCCTGTAAAGAAGCACCTAGTTTTAAACGACTTAATACTGAAAGATATTGAGCCAGATGCTTATTCAGGGTCGAGAACAGCATGATTCCAACGGCATTCCCCCCGAAAGCATAAGCAAACTGCTGTTCAGTGAGATGATAATGATCCATCAGAATGGCTGAAGAAGCGCTGATATAGCAGAACATCACCGCCCCAGAAAAACAGCCCACCAGCATCGGTCGTCTGAAACTTTCATCCTGAAAAATGGTTCGGTATAAACTCAATACCTGTTGCAAATTCAGTTTAAGACGGCGTTCCGGGGGCAAGGTTTCCTGAAAGAAAAAATGCACACAGACCAGACTAAACAAACCACAGCCCATCAGCACCAAGAAAATAATATTCCACTCAAAGAACATCAGTACCCATGCGCCGAGACTTGGCGCAATAATCGGTGCAATGGTCGTTACAATCATCATGCTGGCAAAGGCCTGGGCAGCCGCCTGCATATCCAGCCGATCACGAATGGTTGCTCGGGCAACCACGACTCCTACACATCCTCCTAAGGCTTGTAATACCCGTGCTGCAATCAGGCTCCATTCATTCTGTGCAAACATACATAACAGGCTGGCCAGAATATACAGACTCAATCCAAAATAAAGCGGTGGCTTACGTCCAATCCGGTCACTGATCGGGCCATATAGCAACTGCCCAACCGCCAGTCCAAGGAAATAAGCTGGCAGACTATTGGAGACCATCTGGGTACTGACACCAAAATCCGCTGCCATTTCTGGCAAGGCAGAGAGATACATATCAATGGATAAAGGACCAAGTGCAGTCAGTGAAGCCAGCAAAATAATCCAGGACATGGCATAAGGTCGTGGTGCTGTCGTATTGGAGTTCATGTAATTAAAGATTTTAATGCGCAGTAGGCAGACAAATTAACATAGCGCATAGTATGATTTACATGGAAATTAAAAGTTATAAATATACTTTTTCTCATATGTATATTCAGCTTTGCAGCAAAGACTGCAAGAGAAAGGATCACCGTTGAAATCTTGGCTCAATCGTCTTAAGCACGCGACTTATAACACGACCCTGATGTATAACCTGCGTATGCTGATCGCTTTTGCAGGCACTGCCTTTGTTCCCTATTTCATGGGACAGCAGTTAATGACTATTCCACTCACCCTTGGAGTGGTGGCCGCAGGTTTAAGCGATATTGATGACCGCTTTTCCGTACGTATCCTGAATCTGTTCTATACCTATTTAGGCTTCTTCATTACCGCAGTGGCAGTCTATCTGTTATTTCCTTATCCGCTGCTGTTTGCTTCTGCCCTCATTGTTTCTTGTATTGTCCTGATTCTGCTTGGCTCTCTCGGCCGGCGTTATGCCACGATTTCCTATGGCTGTCTGGTGATTTCTGTCTATTCCATGCTGGGGGTTGAACTTTTTGATGGATGGTATCAGCAGGCAAGCTTGCTGCTGATTGGTGCGGTCTGGTATGGCTTTTTGTCGACCCTGAGCTTTCTACTGTTTCCTGCGCGACGTGCACAGGATAATCTGGCCAAATGCTATGCCTCATTGGGTGATTTCCTGTATGCCAAATCGAATCTGTTCGATGTCGATATGACGGCAAAAAGTTATCAGCAAAGCATGATCGAGCTGTCACTGGAAAATGGCAAACTGATTTCAATTTTTAATGAAATGAAGACTGTCCTTCTGACCCGCCTGAAAGGTGACCGGGGTCAGAAAGATACTCGTCGTAGCCTGCAATACTATTTTGTAGCGCAAGATATTCACGAGCGTGCCGATTCTGCGCATATTGATTATCAGAAACTGGCCAAGATTTTTGAACACAGCGACGTTTTGTTCCGTTTTCAGCGCATCCTGTCGATTCAGGGCAAAGCCTGTAAAGACCTGAGTGAAAGCATTCAGCAGCGCAAAACCTATAAACATAATAAACGCTTCAAACATGCCTTTGAAAACCTGAGATTGTCCCTGGAAAAATTGCGTACAGAACAGCAGTATGATCAGGTCTGGATCAATGCCCTATTTGCTTTATTCCAGAATCTGAAATCCATTGATGCGCAGTTACGCAACCTGGAAACTGAACGTAATATCAAATTTGATCGTGCTAAACATATTGAAAACCAGCTCAAAGATGACGACCTGAAAGGCTGGGAAGATATCAAGATTCGGGTCAAGCAGCATTTGACGCCTGAATCCGTGTTGTTCCGTCATGCTATTCGCCTGTCGATTGTGCTGCTGATCAGTTATATCATTGTCCAGCTGACCGATATTCAATATGGCTACTGGATTCTACTAACTGCGCTTTTTGTCAGCCAACCTAACTTCAATGCCACCAAACGCCGCTTACGTTTACGCATCGTAGGAACATTGGCAGGTATTCTTTTGGGATATGCCATTTTGTACTTCATTCCTTCCGTTGAAGGGCAATTATTACTGTTAATTTTGAGTGGAATTCTGTTCTTTGAATTACGTAGTAAACAGTATGCACAGGCCACTGCCTTCATTACCATTCTGGCCCTGATCAACTTTAACTTGGACGGTATGGGCTTTGCCGCAGCTATCCCCCGTATGATTGATACCCTGATTGGCTGTGCGATTGCCTGGTTTGGCGTGAGCTTTATCTTCCCGGATTGGAAATTCCGTCGCTTGCCGCGCAGCATTAGCCGTAGCCTGCAGGCAGAATGTGACTACTTGAGTGAAGTGATTGAACAGTATAAATCTGGACGGAATAATGGTCTGACCTATCGCGTAGTACGTCGTGCAGCCCATAATACGGATGCTGAAGTGGCTTCCCTGATCTCGACTTTGGCCACCGAACCTGATTTTGATCCTGTGCAAAAATCACAGGCTTTCGAGTTCCTGTGCCTGAATCATACTTTTATCAGTTATATTGCCGCGCTGGGTGCGCATCGTGAAAAAATTCAGGATCAGGATGTGCTGGACTTGCTGGATCAAGCCCTAGAAAATATTCGTGGTGCCCTGCTCTATGATGAAGTCCCTGACCTAAGCACCCAGAATATGATCCAGAATATCCGTCAGCGTCTGTCACAACAGCAGGAAGAAGACCAGAAACCATTGATCATTTTGCAGCAACTGTCTTTAATGTTTAGTATCTTGAAGCAATTGAGTCAGTTAAAGCAAAGTTTAAGTCACGAACGTGATGAACAGGCCACTGAATTGGCTTCATTATAATTTGGCCGATTTTGGAACAATATACTCACTGAATCAGCACAATTAATGCTAAACTTTTTACAGTTTTAAATCTGTTAATTTCATTATGACCGCGAAAAATTTATACGCTTATACCTTACAGCCTGTGAACTATGAAATTTCAGAAGCTGAGCAGCGTCATGCTCAGCTGATGATCTGGCGTAGTACCAATAAAATTGGCATGAAAGCCTGGCTGATCATGGGTGCTATTGTTGCCTTATCTATTTTGGGAATTATCCTGATCAAGAACTACTCGACTGTCATCTGCTGGGTGGCGATTGTCTGTGTAGTATTGTATTACCTGATCCGTACTTTCGGTCTGGAATGGTATGTTAAACGCAAGATGAATGAATTTCCGGTACAGGAAATTAAAGGCATCCGTCTGGGCGTGCAACCGCATGGTATCGTGATGCGCCAAAAAATGGGCATGCAGGAAGGTGTAGGTGCTATTGGCTGGAAAGACATCTATGAATGGTATAACACGCCGGAATTCATGCTGATCAATTTTAAAGTCAAAGGTCAGCAAGGTGCTTATATCCTGCCTAAACGTTTAGACAGTAAAAACTTCTCTTTCGCGACCATTCGCAAGCATCTGCAAGAAGAAGTGGGCGCACCAAAAGAAATCTAAGATATATCCCGGTTTTGAAAGACCTCCTGTTTCGACATGGAGGTTTTTTTACGTCTACCTTTTATCCAACTCATCGACACAAATGATAATGAGAATAAATATTATCATCATAATCTATAATTTGTTCTAATTCTTCAGTTATAATTTGCCTACTTTTACACATACCACCATAAATCTGACCATCATGTTTAAAAAGACATTTTTCCAAATCCACTGGTTTCTGGGGATTACTGCAGGTTTGATTCTCTCAATTATGGGAGTCACGGGTGCTATTTATTCTTATGAGCCGCAAATCTTAAAATGGATGAATAGCGACAGTTATACTGTACAGGTTCAAGAGCGAGACAAGCTTAGCCCTGCCCAACTGTATCAACATTTCCAGACCCAAAACCCTGAAATGAAAATTAACAGTATTACCGTGGCACAGGATCCAAGTGCATCCAGTACGGTCAATATTGTAAAAGAGGGAGCACGTCGTGGTTATAACATGATGGTCAACCCCTATACGGCTGAAGTCTTACCTGAAATTAAAGGCCGTGAATTCTTCCAGTTTGTACAGCAACTACATCGTAATTTGACTGTAGGACCCGTCGGTAAGCAGATTACCGGTGCCTGTACCCTGATGCTGATCTTTTTCGTCTTGTCTGGCCTGTATTTACGCTGGCCAAAACGTCATTCGATCAAGCAATGGCTGGCAGTGAAGCCGCAACTGAAAGGCCGTAACTTTATCTGGGATCTGCATGCAGTGGTGGGTACCTGGGTGGTAATTTTCTACCTGATTCTGGCTTGTACCGGTCTTACCTGGTCTTATGGCTGGTGGCGTGATGGTATGTATAAAGTTCTGGGCGTAGAACGTCCACAACCAGAAATGCAGGCCAATGGCGGTCGCGGCGAAGGTGGGCCACGTGGTGAACGCGGACAACGTGGCGATGGTGAAATGCGAGGTGAAGGTCGCCAAGGTGGTGAACGTGGACCTCGCGGTGAAGGTGAAATGCGTGCCGAAGGTCGTCCAGATGGCGAACGTGGACCTCGTGGTGAACGCGGACAACGTGGTGAAAGCCTTGAAGAAGCTGGCATGAGTCCAGAAAGTATTTTACGTGCGCTGGATCAGAGCTGGACTGGCTTCAGAACTCAATTCGCAGGTAAATATTCGACTGTGACATTTAACCTGCCGAAAAAACCGGATGGTGAAATGCAGTTGAGTTTTGTTGACCCTGTGGCACAACATGAACGTGCCCGCAACAATGCGACTTATAATTATCGCAGTGCTGAATTTACCGAAGTCCAGCTCTATGAAGATAAAAAGCTCAATGAAAAAATCATGAGCAGTATGTTACCTGTGCACCGTGGCAGCTTTTTTGGTCCTATTTACCAGTTCCTGGTCATGATTGCTGCATTATTAATGCCATTGTTCTTCGTGACCGGCTGGATGCTCTATCTGAAACGTCGTAAGCAGAAAAAACTTACTCTGGCTGCACGCCAAGGGGCAACTGCCCTGCCTCTGGATCCAAATGCCAAGCCTTGGCTGATTGCGTATGCTTCACAAACGGGTGTCTCTGAACAACTGGCATGGCGCACAGCTACTGCCTTACAGGAAGCACGTCAACCTGTCAGCGTTAAAGCAGTACAGCAACTAAGCCTTGAAGATCTGCAACAGGCAGAACAGGTTCTATTTGTAGCCAGTACTTATGGCACAGGTGAAGCACCTGACCTAGCCTCCTCTTTTGAAAAGAAAATTTTGTCTGCCAAAGCGGATCTTAATCATCTCAATTATGCAGTTTTGGCTCTAGGCTCCCAGGAATATCCTGATACCTATTGCAGCTTTGGTCATCGGATCGACCAGTGGTTACAACAGAGTGGTGCCAAGCAGCTCTTCAAGACCATTGAAGTGGATAATGCCAATAATGAGCATATCCAGCAATGGACCAATGCCCTTGCCCATGTGACCCAGTTTGAATTGCAGGATATGGGTATCGATAAAACCTTCGATCAATGGACTTTGAGCAAACGTGAATTGCTGAATCCAGACAGTCTTGGTGCGCCTGCGTTCAATATTGAACTGGTTCCACAGCATGAAGCCGTCTGGCAGGCAGGTGATATTGCCGAAATCCAGCCAGGAAACAGCCCTGAACGTATCCGTGCATTTATAGAGAAATACCGTATTGCCGCGGGTACACAAGTGCCTTCTCTGAAGCAAAGTATCGAACAGGCACTTTGGAATCGTGATTTGACTCAGGTTGATCCTTTTGATTCAGTAGATGAGCTGTTACAGCAATTACCAACTCTTGCTACACGTGAATATTCAATCGCCAGTATTCCAAGTCAGCAAGTGCTACGTCTGGTCGTGCGTCAGCAATCTGATGCACAAGGCCAGTTAGGTCTGGGCTCAGGCTGGTTAACACAGCATACTGCCCTAAATTCACCGATTGCCCTGCGTATTCGCAAGAATCAATCTTTCCATCTGATTGCAGATAACCGTCCGATTATCTGTATTGGTAATGGTACGGGGATCGCAGGTTTGATGAGCTTGCTGAGTGCGCGTAACCGTCAGGACTATACTCAGAACTGGCTCATCTTTGGTGAACGTCAGCGTGCCCATGATTTCTTCTTTGAAGAAACCATTCAGGCCTGGCTGCAAATGGGTACATTAAAACGACTGGACCTTGCTTTCTCTCGTGACCAGCAGGAAAAAGTTTATGTGCATCATAAATTGCGTGAGCAAGCTGAAGAATTGAAACTCTGGGTCGCTCAAGGCGCCGTGATTTATGTGTGTGGTAGCATTAATGGCATGGCCAGCGATGTCGATCAGGCTCTGATTGAAATTCTCGGTGAAAGCACAGTGGATCAATTACGTCTGGATGGTCGTTATCGTCGTGATGTATATTAAGATCAGCTGATCTATAAAAGACCGGGCTTCATGCCCGGTTTTTTATTAATAAGATAGAAGAAAAGATAAAAAGATTAATAAAAATATGAGTATCCAAATATCCAGCCAACTTAAACGAAGTCTCAGCCTGATCTTTGGTTTGATCCTTGGCATAAACAGCCTCTGGTTAATAAGTCAGGGACAAAGACATTTCGGTGTTCTTTTGCCAATTTTCATTAGCGTAGCACTGATCCTGTATGCTCTGCTCTTTTCAGGCATTCAACGCTGGAAACAGCATTCCAGATTTAGAATCTGGTTCTGGAATAGCCTCTGGGCCGGATTTCTACTATGGATGATCAGTGTCGTAATCTTCTTTGCTTATATCCAGATGTCTATTCGTACAAATGAATCTACACAACCTCCTGCCGCTATTCTGGTTTTAGGCAGCGGGATTACGAATGGACAGCCCTCACCCATCTTAAAAAGCCGTCTGGATACCGCGGCAAAATATGCAGCACACTATCCAGATACTTTAGTGATTATGACAGGTGGGCGTAATTATCGGGAAAGGCAAAGTGAAGCTGAAGTCATGCAGCACTATATTAACACTACCTATCCAGAACTCATCAACCCCATTCAACTTGAAGATCGAAGCAGAAGTACTGCTCAAAACCTGATGTATTCTCAAGTAATATTGGAACAACAAAATATAAGTCAAAATGATCCGATTGCGATTGCAACCAGTGATTTTCATAGTCCCCGTGCACGCGCCATTGCCAGACACCAAGGTTATCCGCAAGTGATTAGTTTGAGTGCCAGCACTCCTCTTTATCTGCGCTATAACTCCTGGTTAAGAGAATATTTTGCCTTTTTGAGTGGCTGGTTGCTCAATGAATATTCACTATCTGAATAAGTGACTTAAGCATTAAATTAATTTAAACGGATATGCCTTGGCGAAGGAATCGCTGGATTTTTGAATAGTTCAGGTTTCTGTACATAGACCTGATACAGGTAATTTTTAAGATCCAGCAAAAGTTTTTCAGGCGCGACCAGAATATTCTGCCCTTCCGGTGTCAGATCCAATGACACAATAGTGCTTTCCTGACGTAAGAAAGGAATGACCTTTTCAACAAAATCTTTGAGGGTAATTTCCTGAATCTGGTAATTGGCCCAGTTATCTTTAATGAGTAGTCTGGCCAGACCTTTGCTTTGCCAGGTCGCGAAAGCACGCTGTCCTGTCGGCGTGGCACATAAAGCCCAGCCCTCTTGGTAAAGTGCAAAAATGCCACCTTGGGCAACAATAGCTTCAATAAAATTTTTATAAACTTGTAGCGGATCGTAGGCGGTATTTTGCGATTTGATCGCTGCCTTGCGCTGATATGGATTTCTCATAGTCTGAAATCTTCAAATTATTATAGACTTCGAATTCTATGAAATATTCAGGATTTAGGCAAGAAAGATATGGTGGGCGCTGACGGGATCGAACCGCCGACATTCTGCTTGTAAGGCAGACGCTCTACCAACTGAGCTAAGCGCCCTGAAGAATAAAATAGCAGTGCTATTTTATGATGCAAGACAAGCGAAGCGCGTAGTCTTGAATTTTGAAACACATTTTCCACATCAGGGAATGAAAAATGGCGCAGCGGACGGGACTCGAACCCGCGACCCCCGGCGTGACAGGCCGGTATTCTAACCAACTGAACTACCGCTGCATCGCGTATATCTTTAGAAGATATGGTGGGCGCTGACGGGATCGAACCGCCGACATTCTGCTTGTAAGGCAGACGCTCTACCAACTGAGCTAAGCGCCCTTAAAGGGTCAAACTGTTTGATTCTTAGGATGGCGCAGCGGACGGGACTCGAACCCGCGACCCCCGGCGTGACAGGCCGGTATTCTAACCAACTGAACTACCGCTGCATCACAAAAAATCTGGTGGGCGCTGACGGGATCGAACCGCCGACATTCTGCTTGTAAGGCAGACGCTCTACCAACTGAGCTAAGCGCCCTCAAAAGGTCTATCATGTAAATGGCGCAGCGGACGGGACTCGAACCCGCGACCCCCGGCGTGACAGGCCGGTATTCTAACCAACTGAACTACCGCTGCACTTACACAATGTCGCTATTGTGGCAAACGATTTATCAAGAACTTAAAGTGGCGCAGCGGACGGGACTCGAACCCGCGACCCCCGGCGTGACAGGCCGGTATTCTAACCAACTGAACTACCGCTGCACTATAAGTGTCTCAACTTTGAAAGAAGCTTGGTGGGCGCTGACGGGATCGAACCGCCGACATTCTGCTTGTAAGGCAGACGCTCTACCAACTGAGCTAAGCGCCCTTTCAAATCGACTTCATCGCTTGATGAGGTGCATTATAGAGAATCTTCACAGACTGTCAAACGCTTTTCTGACTGTTTTCTGCTTTTTCGGTGTGAGTGATTAAAAAATAGGTTGATTGTTAAAAAAAACAACACTTTTTGTTTATTTTTTAAGTCTATACCGATTTTTTAAAGATACTCTGTGAAACTAAAAGCCGGATTTTTACGGTTTTACTCATGAAAATTGAGACCAGAACATGCAACAGACTTCAGTATTGCTGAAAGATTATACAAAGCCCAACTCACTGCAACGTTGTGATCCTGTAATCTTTATTTTAAGAGCTTGCAGCCCTCTAAAAACAAATCGATGACTTTTATTGGCGGGCTATAAATCCTGTTTCTAACTCTATTTGTCTATAAAAGTAGAGTACATAGATGATCGATGACCTCATCTACTTTCCCTTATTTAAATAGAAGATATTTCAATTAATTTTAAATCATCCACAAATTTTCTTATGTCATTTAAGTCATTTAAACAGTCAGATTCAAAGGCTGTTCTGAAATATAGACCAGTGCATCTTCATTCACCAGTTCAAACAGCTCGGCCACATCCGTATTCCGCATGCGGATACAGCCATGTGACATTGCAATACCCATCGGCTCAGAATCAGGCGTACCATGAATATAGATATAACGTTGGTAAGTATCACAACCCTCGCCCTGGTTAAAACCTTCTTCAAGCCCACTTAGCCATAAGATCCGGCTGAGAATCCAGTCTCGCTGCGGGAATTGCTGTGCCAGTTCTGCATTATAAATTTCACCTGTCGCTTGACGGGCAATAAACACACTATTTAAAGGTGTCTGCTGGCCAAACTTTTCAGCGACTTTATGCCATCCACGAGGCGTCTTGCCACTATTTTCTGCTTCACCTATGCCATTCTTACCCGTAGAAATCAGGTACTGCTTATTATATTTTGGCAAATATAGTTTTTGTTGGGCGAGATCAATCAGGATTTCTGCCTGATCCAGCTGCAAATGGCTCATGACTTCTCTTTCTCTGTCTTGATAGTTTCTAGTTCTACTTTCTTTGTGGCCATGTGTTCTGGATGGATTATGTCCTGAACTGGTTCGGGTCGACGCCATAACCAGATCGCCACAATCAGCATGGTCACATCAGTAAAGATTTTGACTGCCAGCGGTGCTGTCGTAAATAACATGATAATGCCACTGATGAACATCATGATACTGGCCAGCCATTTGGCCTTGCGTGGCACAGTACCATTGGCACGCCAGGCTCTTAAAGTCGGACCATATTTTGGATGATTCAGCAGCCATGCATCCATCTGTGGCCAGCCTTTGGATGCCGCCCAAGCCGCCAGAATTAAAAATACTGTAGTTGGCATGCCGGGCAAGATTGCGCCGATAAAACCCAGTACGACAAATAGTACGACCAGGCTTCGCCAAAACAATATTTTCATAAATCGGTCCTACCCACAAAATTAGGGGTAGTATAAAGTGTTTTTAAAATCTGTCCGTTGTATTTGTGCACTTTTCACAGGATGTGCTATGCCCTTTTCCAGTCTAAATCATCATCTTGTAGAAGCATGGCAATATTATCAGCATCCTTTGGTGCGGCAACTGGCATTTGCTGTCGGTAGTCCAAACCTTCTGTCTCAAATTCCAGACGAACTTGAAGTCGTCCATGCTTTTGACTTACATGATTCTGAGACTTGGCAACATCACCTGCAAAATTATCATCCACGTCTGAAATATCTGGACCGGCATCCAGAAGAGCTGGAGCAATTCGTGCAGCAGCTTAAAAGCACCCGGCTGGGTTTGCGCTTTGAAATGCTTGTCTGGTTCTGGCTGCTGGATGATGCCTATCATCCTTATAAGCTTTTAGGTCATAGCATTCAGAAAATTGACGGCGCTAAAACACTGGGTGAACTGGATTTTCTGTTATTCAATACAGAGGCTGGTCTGACTGAACATTGGGAAGTGGCGCTGAAATACTACCTCGCAGAAGCCGATTTTAGCCTGCCAAACTGGTATGGCCTAAACCGCACCGATACTTTAATCCGTAAAATGAAGCATTTTACCCAGAAACAGTTTCAGTTTGATGAGGCTCTGGATCAGCAGATTGAGCAGCGTTTCTGCATGTTAAAAGGCCAGCTTTATCTTCCAGTACATCGTGCAGATCAGACCTTACCTGACTGGGTCAATACCCAACGTCGCATAGGCTTATGGGGTCAGCAGATTCCCGACCCAGCGGCTAACTTCTATCGTTTACAACGTCATGAATGGATTTATCCTAATGCGCAGATCAGCAGTTCAAGTCCCTATTGGTGGACAAATGGACTTTATAAAAAGGCTGATCAAGAGGATTTTTATATGTATCGCAGCCCGCTTCTACTACCCTTTCCTGCGCATAAACCCTTTTAAAACATTACATTTATTAACCGAAGCACTATGAAAACCACATATTTTTTATGTCGTATATTTTCTAATCTTAGTTCCACATCATAATAATTTTATTATCGATAATACGGAGATGATGATGAAAAAAATTCTTGCTGCTTCATTGGTAATGGCTTTTGTTTTAACTGGCTGTAACACTGTCAAAGGTGTGGGTAAAGACGTTTCTAAAGCAGGCGAAGCTGTAACAGGCACTGCAGAAAAAACTTCTGAAGAAATCCGTCAAAACTAAACTCTTTCTAGCTTCTCCACAAACCCTATCTCAGATAGGGTTTTTTTATGCAGAACATTCACATTACAGGCCATATTCGCCTATCATAGAGCCGACAAATTTATCGACTTATGAATCCATCGTATGACATCTTCCGCGACTCTTGATTTAAGCCTGCAATTATTACGTCAGCCTTCTGTGACCCCTATTGATCATGACTGCCAGAATATCATGGCAGAACGTTTGAAGAAGGTGGGTTTCAATATTGAATCAATGCGCTTTGAAGATGTTGATAATATTTGGGCGCGTAAAGGTACTGAAGGCCCGGTTTTCTGTTTTGCTGGCCATACCGATGTTGTGCCAACCGGCAACCTGGATGCCTGGAACTCTGACCCATTTGCGCCAGAAATTCGTGACGGCAAGCTATATGGCCGTGGTAGTGCCGACATGAAAACCGCCTTGGCTGCGATGGTTGTAGCCACTGAACGTTTTGTCGAAAAATATCCGAATCATAAAGGTTCAATTGCCTATCTGATCACTTCAGATGAAGAAGGTCCATCGATCAATGGTACGGTAAAAGTGATTGAAACTCTGGAAGCCCGTAACGAGAAAATTACCTGGTGTCTGGTAGGTGAACCATCAAGTACCAACAAACTGGGTGATATTGTCAAAAATGGCCGTCGTGGTTCATTGAATGCCAACTTGACTGTAAAAGGCAAACAAGGTCATGTAGCTTATCCGCATCTTGCAGTGAATCCAATTCATACAGCATCTAAAGCCATTGCCGAACTCTGCGAAACAGTCTGGGATAATGGCAATGAATACTTCCCTGCGACGTCTTTCCAGATTTCAAATATCAATGCCGGTACCGGTGCAACCAACGTTGTTCCAGGTACGATGAACCTGCTCTGCAACTGGCGTTATTCAACTGAAGTGACTGCTGAAGAACTAAAAGCACGTATGCTTGAAATTCTGGATCGTCATGGTGTGGACTATGATATTTCATGGACTTTATCTGGCCTGCCATTCCTGACACCAGTAGGTGAGCTGGTGAATGCCGCTAAAGATGCCATTTTAACTGTGACTGGTACTGAAACTGAATTATCAACTTCAGGCGGCACCTCAGATGGTCGTTTTATTGCGCCTACCGGTGCACAAGTCCTAGAACTCGGTGTACTGAATGCCACAATCCATCAAATTAATGAGCATGTCGATATTGCAGACCTTGAACCACTGGCTGAAATTTATGAGCAGATTCTGGTGAACCTGTTAGCCAATTAATCACCAGATGTAAAAAAAGGAACTCAGAAGAGTTCCTTTTTTTATGTGCTTTGTAATGAATTACAAGCCAATTGAAGACTGAATATAACCCATTTGCGGGATGTGAAATAACTGATCCCCCATACGCACATACTGGAATACTGCGGGGTCAGTCACTTGCTGATCAGCATCGACGACTTCAGAAATACGCAGACGAATGGTTTTCGGCATTTCATTACACATCAGGGCAAAACGCTGATGCACCTCATCTCCTTCAATCACCAGCGCCACACCACTTTTACGTGTAGGATCATTAACTGCATAAACCGGTAATTGCGCATCATGCCACTCAACCACTTTAACCTGGGTATCACTATCCAGTGCAGACAGGACAATATTTTGTGGTAACAGCATTGGATCTTTGCCGTGACAGTCAATAATATAAGCATCAATAAATCCGGTAGATACCGTAATTAAATGCTGAAGTTCCTGCTGACTTATCTGATCAGCCATTTTGGCATTAGTCGTATTCTGACTCATTTATGACCCCTGTTTTTCAGCAATTAACTGTTGAATATTCGCCAGTAATTCAGCTTCCTGGAACGGTTTGCCCATGTAGTGGGTTACGCCCAGACTGAAAGCACGTTCACGGTGTTTTTCACCAGTACGTGAAGTAATCATGATGATTGGCAGTTCACGGTGAATATCGTGGTGACGAACCAGGTTCGTGACCTCAAAACCATCCATACGCGGCATTTCAATATCCAGCAGCATCAGATCCGGACGGACATTTTCAAGCTGCTCAATCGCATCTACACCATCTTTGGCGGTGACTATATCATAGCCCTGACGCTCAAGTAGACGCGAGGTCACCTTACGTACAGTCACCGAGTCATCCACGATCATTACCAGACGGCGAGCATTGCCAGAACGTGAACCATCGCGTTGATCCTGCATGTGTTTCACACGCTGCGTACCATGGATCTGACGGGCAATATTCTGACCATCCAGAATCAGACAAACCTGACCATCACCAAGAATCGTCGCACCAGTGACTACACCAATATTGGCGAACTGATGGCCGATTGGTTTCACCACGATCTGTGCACGTGAACCTACTAACTGATCCACAAGTAAGGCAATGGTTTGACCACTGTTGCCTTTAATCAGCAATACTGGCAGTGAATGCGCTACGTTGTTCAGACGAGGAATTGGCTGATTCGATACGAACTCAGACAGGTAACGCAATTTGTAATTGACGCCATCAATCTTGAAGAAATCGTCTTTACTGTTGAAGTAAGTTTCCAGAGTAGATGGTGCAATACGTACAATACGGTCGATTTGCGCCAGAGAAACGGCGTATTGCTGATCGCCCACTTTTACCATCAAGGCATCGCTGACCGCTACAGTCGTCGGTACGCGAATGGTGAAGGTTGTGCCTTTGCCAACTTCAGAGCTGACAGATACGTGACCACCCAGAGACTTGATCTCGCTTTGTACTACATCCAGACCCACACCACGACCTGAAATCTGGGTTACAGATTTAGCAGTACTGAAGCCTGGGTGGAAAATGAATTGCAGTAGCTCTTCCGAATCCAGTGTCTGATCTTCTTTGATCAGGCCTTGGCTGAGTGCTTTTTCACGAATCTTCTCAGCATCAATACCTTTACCATCATCACTAAATGAGACGATGACATCTGTACCCTGACGGCTGATATTTAACAGGATTGAACCGACTTCCGGTTTGTTCAAGGCAATACGATCTGCTGTATCTTCCAAACCATGGTCAATCGCATTACGCAGCATATGCTCGAATGGCGTTACCAGACGCTCCAGAATATTACGGTCTAATTCACCTTCACTATTCTGAATAATCAGTTCGGCTGGACGGTTCAAGGTCGTAGAAGTCTGACGTACGATACGCTGTAAACGTGGCAACATCCGGTCAAACGGTACCAGACGGGTACGCATCAGGCTTTCCTGAATCTCGGCCTGAATCCGTGATTGTTGCAATAACAAACCTTCAGTTTCACGAATCTTGTCGGATAAGGTGCTCTTGAAGTCAACCAAGTCCGAAGCAGATTCCGCTAGCGACTTGGACAACTGGTTCAGGGACGAATATTGGTCCATTTCCAGCGGGTCAAAGTCTGCATAACGCGAGTTTTCTGAACCGTGTTTGGCAATAATCTGTGATTCCAGCTCACCTTCCATTCGGCGCAACTGGTCCGCCAGACGTTTGATTGCCAGTTCCATTTCGTTCAGGGTATTGCCAAGTTGGCCTAAGTCCATCTCGATACGCGAACGGTTAATTGCATTCTCGCCTGACAGGTCGATCATCTTCTCAACCAGATCAGCAGAGATACGGATCATCTCATGGCTGGTATCGGTATTACCGGTATCGATCCACTCACCCATCATACGTGGTGGCTCAGTACCATCACCTTCGACAAACTCGAAGCTATTTTCTGTGACCAGCGTTTCTGTTTTAGCCAGACGTTCTGGCAGCTGCGCAGTAACATCCACATACGCAATCTTTTTCAGGCTGCTTTGGATCTGTTCAAAATTGCTATAGTCACGCTGGAAGATCGCTTGTCTTAACCAGGCCAGTGTTTTTTGCAGCAAGCCATCATAAGCATTCGAGTTAAAGTGATATACCGCAAACTGCTCGAAAGTGGTTTCCAGTTCATACGCAATGCTGGCCACCTTTTCGTTTTCAACCATGCGCGCACCACCCTTGATACTGTGGGCAGCACGTTGTAATTGAAGCAATAAGCTACGGTCACTACGCTGATCAAACCATTGGTTCAGCAGTTTTTCAGTATTGTCGAGAATCTCTTCTGACTCTTCAAGGAAAGTCTCTTCAACAATTGACTTCAGTTCATCTTCTTCAGAGCGCTCTTCTGCTACAATTTCAACTGGCTCAGTCAAAGTTTCTGTTTCAGTCAGCTCAACTTGTTCATCTTCTAAGTTTAGGGCCGGTTCTAGATCTGAACTTGTATCTTCTAATGCAATCTCTTCCGATGCTTCATCCGCTGTTTGTTCGGAATCAGCACTAGCTTCTGCATATTCAAATTCGACAACAGGAATCGATGTTTCTACCGGAGCTGCAACAGCTTGACCAGCCACCAATGCCTGAATATTTTGCAGAATCGAAATTGCTTCAACAGCCGGATAATCGATACCTTCATCACGGATCGACTGGATACGGTCAGAAACGTTATCTTGCACCAGACGAATGATTTGAATCAGCGCTGGAGTAACAGCGATCTGCTGACGGATGATTCGCTCATAAATACTTTCTAGTTCGTGCGAAATCGAACCGATATGAGAAGCGGTAATCATGTTTGCACCACCTTTTAAGGTGTGCAAGTGACGCATCAGGTTATTCAGTGAAGTCGTATCATCCTGCTTTTTACTCCAGGTATTCAGATCTTCATCAATACCTACCAGTAATTCATCCGCTTCTTCCAGGAAGATATTCAGTAGATCCTCATCGAAATCACGCTGAGTTTCTGCGCTGTCGATGTATTGGCGGTCAGAGGCAATACGCTGGCTTAAAGCAGCGAAGTCAATGCTGGCTGTGGTTGCAGCTTCAGGAATAGAAATTTCTTCTGATACTTGTTCAGCAGGAACATTGTCTTCAGCAAAGATTTCCAGGTCCTGCTGTACAAATGCAGCCAGTTCACTCAAGGTTTTTTGCGTATCATCATTCAGAATGACACGCTGGCCTGCTGCCAGGGTATCGAATAAATGAATGAATTCCTGATGTGCCTGGGCAAACAGCTCATAAGCATAATCACTATTCAGCAGTACCGGTTTTTCCAGCAAGGCATCATAAGCAGATTTTAAATCTGTCGTAAACTCATGAATACCCAGTGCGGCACGGTTATCTGTATGTGCAAGCAGCTCGGCAGCCTGCTCGCTTAAAGCCTGAATATATTCCGGATAATCGACTTTAGCCCGTTTATCGAATTCAAATTCGGCATCCAGCAACAGGTCAATCTCCAGTTCAACCAGCTTGGTCACCAGACCTTGGGTTTCAACTGTTTCCGTTTCAGTGGCTGCGAAGCCATAATCATTCCAGACACGCTCAAAAGTCGCATACACTGCTGCCAGTTTGCTGCTATCACCCTGACGTAACAAATGCAGATAGTCGCTGACAAATTCAGCATACTGAATTAATACAGCAGTTTCTTTTGAGGTGGATGCAATTTCATCCTGAAGCAGTGTTTTAAACAGATGTTCTACTTTAGAGCTGGCCTCGAAGATTTCTTCGATCTGTGCCATGGACGAACTGCCGCGCAAAGTATGAATAGCACGAATCAATGCATTATAATCCTGCACTTTTTCATTTTCGCTACGCAGGAACTTGGCAATCGTTTCGAGATGCTCTTCCGCTTCCTCGATAAAGATCGCCACGGTTTCTTCTACATCACTACGTGCAGCATCTTCACTATCAGCTTCTTCAAGCTCAAATTCTGTTGTGCTTATTTCTATTGCTGCAGTTGTATCTTGATCTTCAGCCGAATCACCTAGCTCAAGACCTGTGATCTGACCCTCGGCAGTCAGACTGTCTGCTAGTTGCAAGAGTTCTTCTAAAGCCGGTTCAGGTGTTATTTGTTGTTGTAATTGCTGACCTAAAAGCACGACTGGGCGTAGGTCAACATCGAGTTCCTGCACCTGTTTGAATTTTGGATATAAAATAAACTGGTAAATATTCAGTACAGCTTTGGCATACTGTTGAATTGTAGGCGTTAACTGGATTGAGCCTGAAAGTACCCGATTTAAGGTATCTTCCACTGCCCAAGCAATTTCACCCGCAGATTTAGCCCCCACCATACGGCCTGAACCTTTCAGGGTATGAAAATGGCGGCGAATGGTTTTCAGGTTTTCCTGATGAGCCGGATCACTCAACCATTCTGGAAATAAAGCATTTAACTCAACGAAAATCTCTTCGATTTCCTCGACAAAAATTTCAAGAATTTCTGCATCTTGATCAAGATAACTGTCTTCAGGAAGCGTTGTCGTTTCAACTAAATTTTTTAATATTTCTTTCATAGCTAATGCTTCTTACGTTGTGCCGCCAAGAAGGGCGCTCAAACTTAATTGTGACCGTCACGCGAGACCTAACCTTATGTAGTCAAGTCCATCTTGTCGAGGCTTTATCTGTATTTCTGAATGTGCCTCAACCTAGGTTAAGGCACACTCCCCTCATACTTTCTGACTTTATTCTGGTAGTTTAAAGTCAGATACAGATTCACGTAATGCATCGGCCATGTTCGCCAATTCAGATACCGAACGTGCTGTATCGAAGGTTGCACTCGTAGTTTGTGAAGTAATTTCCTGTACGACATTCATCGTGGTCGCAATATGACCCGCAGATGCAGACTGAAGTTTCGCAGCATCGGAAATGTTCGCAATCAGTTTTGCCAGGTTATTCGATACCGTTTGAATCTCATCCAGTGCCACACCAGCGTCTTTAGACAGGTTCGCACCACGTACAACTTCGGCTGTGGTTTGTTCCATTGAAATTACGGCTTCGTTGGTATCCGTTTGAATGGTTTTTACCAAGCCTTCAATCTGTTTGGTTGCAGAGGCAGAACGTTCCGCAAGACGCTGGACCTCATCCGCTACCACGGCGAAACCACGACCAGCTTCACCCGCCATCGACGCCTGAATCGCTGCGTTCAATGCCAAGATGTTGGTTTGGTCGGCAATATCGTTAATCAGGGCTACGATGTTACCAATTTCTTGTGAAGATTCACCCAGACGTTTAATACGTTTAGAGGTTTCCTGAATCTGTTCACGAATCGTATCCATACCTTCAATAGAACGGTGTACAACGTCTGCACCATTTGCAGCAATTTGTACTGAACGTTCCGCAACGACTGCAGATTCTTCCGCGTTGGCAGATACCTGGTCAATGGACATTGCCATTTCGTTAATCGCAGCAGATGCACCCGCAATCTCTTGTGCCTGGTGTTCAGATGCTTCAGCTAACTGGTTGGTAATGCTTTGAGTTGTCGCTGTATATTGCGCAACTTCCTGAGAAGTTTCGGTAATACGAGATACCAAGTCACGCAACTGGTCGATCGCGAAGTTAATCGAGTCGGCGATCGCACCGGTAAAGTCTTCCGATACTGTTGCATATGAACGTAAGTCACCATCCGCAAGGTCGGCAATCTCGTCTAGTAAACGTAAAATCGCATTCTGGTTACGGTCATATTCTTCTTGAAGACGGGTTACACGCTGTTTATCCGATGCACCACGTAGGGTTAACAGGCGGAATACACAGAGTAGGAAGCCGATCAATAACAGAATTAACAGTACCGCTGGAACGATTGTTTTCAGACCAGAGTTACCAGACAGTTTGTTTAGGTTATCGAGCAGGGCATCCGATTGCGAGAAAATTGACGCAGATGCCTGACGTACTTTTACGATTTGCGCAGAGTTTTTCAGGATTGTCGCAGATGCTGATTCAAGTACATCATCATATTCTGCTTTAATGCCTTCAAGAGACTCGCGCAGGTTTGGATCAGTAATACGTTGTACACCCAGTTCAGCAGAACCGTTTAACTGTGCATTTAAGTATGAACCGAAAGTTTCGGTATCGGCACTGAAGTCGTCCGCTGATTCACGTGAACCGTCGTTACCGGTCAATACCAAGCTGATCGAACGTAAAATACGTTCCGCAATAAATACCTGGTTTTTCGCAATGACCACCTGGTTAGACGGCATGTCTTGACGCGCCATCTGGTCGACCATCAAGTTATATTCGGCCTGAATTCCCGGGATCGCTTCACCAATCGCAATGTTGGTGTCATATAACTGGTTAATGATTTTTTGTTGCGATGCAATCAGGTCAATACTAGAAGATACTTCTGTCCACTGTTTATCTACTGCTTGCAGCGCTTCATTATTGGAATGGATATTTTTTACAGTCTCAAGGTTTTCAGCAAAAGCTTTTTGAGAATCTGTCAGATTTTTCATCGCCTCAGGTGTACCAGAAGCCGTTGCTTCAGTTGCCTGACGTGAAATGGTTTGTGAAAGCAGACGTAAATCACCCAGACTTTGTGTCAGCTGGTTGGCACGTGGCACACTGTAGAAAAGATACAATAAAGTGATGGTTGCCGCTAACAGACAGCCGGCTGCACCATAAATAAACGGTTTAGACTTTTCACTATCACCAAATACACGTGACAACTGATCTGTTTGTGATTGAATCTTGGATAAAAAAGTATTGCCACTTTTGCGGCTACCTTCACCTGTATTTTTCTTTTTAAGTTTAAAGCCCATGCAGCCTCTCCCCGATTTACGTCTTTATTACTTTCGTGCGCGACGTTTAATTTATAAATTTTATAGATGCGTTCATAAATTTTGGATTTTGCAACAGACGACTGAATAAGAACACATGCCATTGCTGGTTATGCTGGTGGAAAAATCCCTGACAGTATTCTTGTAAGTTATTATCCAATTCAGTTGTTTTAGAAAAAAAACTTTTCTTATTAAAATGTTGTATACCCAAAACTTGATCAACAACCAAACCGACATATTGGTCATTATGGTGAATACATAATACTTTTTGAGTCGGTGAAAACTGGCTACTCTGTCCTGATACATATTGAGTCAAATCAGAAACTGATAATAACCTTCCCCGAATATTGGCCAACCCTAAAACCCATGATTGAGTATTAGGAACTGGCGTATATTTTGGAGGATAGATCACTTCGGATACTTCCCCCAGCGGGGCAACAAAATATTGCCCCATCATCTCAAAAGCAATGCCTGACCATCGGTTGACTTCATTTTCATTAGAAACGTAGTTTTTATTTCCCCGTTTCGCAATGCGAAGCAATTCGATAAATCCATTTGCTGCCATAGAGCTTATCCTGCGTTGAGGTGGTGCTTAATCACTTCAATCAACTGTTTTTCATCTACCGGTTTTGTAAGATAATCTGCGGCGCCCTGACGTTTACCCCAAACGCGGTCAGTGGCCTGATCTTTGGTACTTACAATCACAATCGGAATATGCTTGGTGGTTGCACCACGTGCAATTTGACGTGTTGCCTGGAAGCCATTCACGCCTGGCATGACCACATCCATCAATACCAGATCTGGCAACTCAGCCTGAGCCATGGTTACCCCATCTGCACCATTGGATGCTTCAATCACCTCAAAGCCATGTTTAGAAAGAATCTCTCTAAAACGGAATGTTTCTGTCGGTGAGTCATCTACGATTAAGATACGCGCCATGCCAATTCCCCTAAAAAATCAATTATTAAGCACTAATATGGTTACGGATTGCGTTAAGCAATTCATCTTTACTGAAAGGTTTAGTCAAGTATTCGTCCGAACCAACAACACGACCTTTGGCCTGATCAAATAAGCCATCTTTACTCGAAAGCATAATCACAGGAATATTCTGATAATTTTGAGAATTTTTAATCAATGCACAAGTTTGATAACCATCTAGACGAGGCATCATGATGTCTACAAATACGATATCCGGATTGGTTTCTGCGATTTTTGACAAAGCTTCAAAACCATCTACCGCAGTCACGACTTCATATCCTTCGCGCTGTAGAAGAGTTTCTGCTGTACGACGAATGGTCTTTGAGTCATCAATGACCATAACTTTTAGATTTTGGAATTTATCGTCCATTTTGACCCTTCCCATTTTAGAAACGATGCGCCATAAGGCTCATAGGATTATTTTATTACGATCGATAAACATTTTTAACACAAATCCACTTGTATTATCAATGAACATTTTCTACACAAGTGTGCATAAATGGCGGATTTTCATTAACCATTTCACATTTTTATTTTGTCATTGCTTTTTTTTTGACTGATGGTAGTTTTTAATTCGTGAATTTGAGTCTAATATAGCATTATTATTACTTTAAAATAAGTAATTTAGTCAACTTTCAATTGGGGAGCCAATGATGAGTCAGTTTTCAGAAAAACTTGCTTTCATTGATAAAAATAAAATGACTGGCCGATTCATATTTGCAGTGACACTTTTTCTTCAGGTCACCATTTCTTATGCCTCAACTAACCAGCCACCAAAAGCCACCTGGTACCGCTATTATGATAATAAAGGTGTGGCCAATATCAGCACTAACGTTACCCCCAACCATATCCGCTATGGATATGAGGCACTTGACCAGAATATGCAGGTCATTAAACGTGCACGTCCTTATAATGTCGATAAAGATATTAAACAGGCGCCGCAACGTGCCCAGCAGGCTCAGCGCATTGCAGAAGACCAGAAACTGAAACGTGCCTATACCAATAGCCATGTTGCTCTACAAAAAAAGAATGAAAGTCTGAGCCAACTTAAAAAACAGATTGCCTTTCAGCAAGAGCAGATGAAACAGTTGCAGCAAGACCGGGTTATGTTTTTACGCCAAGAACGTGAATATTTACGTAAAGGCAATAATCCCCCGGCATCTTTGAAAGCCAACCTTGAAAACAACCAGAAAAACCTGATTTCTCAAAAAGAAAATATTCAATCTTTACAAACTCGCTATCGAAATATGGAAGCGGAATACGACAGAATTATTGCCCGTTTAAAAGCACTTGAATAAACACAAATAACTTGTTGTTGCTTTAAACGACCACAAGTGAAAAGGATTAATATGCCATTTGCACAGCATTTTCATATTTCAAAGACCCCTTCTTCGCGCTCTGTATTGATGGTGAGTGCACTTTGCTTAAGTCTTTTTCTAAGCGGCTGCAATAAAAATGAATCTACACCGCAAGCCGAAAGTCCCAAAACAATTGAACTAATTCTTCAGGATCTGGTAGCTGTAAAAACAGGTACTTCAATCCAGAAATCCGCATTTACCGGCACTATTCGCGCAGTCAACCAAAGCAGTATTCAAGCGCAGGTTTCGGCCACTGCCACCAGTGTTAATGCTCAGGTCGGTGACAATGTAGCTAAAGGTCAGGTACTGGTTCGCTTAAATAATCAGGACAATGCCGCACGTCTGGCTCAGGCCCGTGCCAATCTGGCATCTACCCAGGCACAGGCCAATCAGGCGCGTAACATGATGCAGCGCAAAAAGCGCCTGCTCGACCAAGGCTTTATTTCTAAAGTTGAATATGAGCAAAGTCAGGTTGACTATCAGGCCCAGGTTGAAAATGTCCGCGCACAGCAAGCCAATGTCGATATTGCCGTAAAAGCCGATCGTGATGGCATTATCACCAGCCCGATTAGTGGCGTGATCACCCAGCGTCAGGTTGAGCCCGGTCAAACCGTGGCGATCGGACAAACCCTGTTTGAAATCGTAAATCCAAATCAACTGGAAATTCAGGCCCGTGTCCCGAGTGAGATGCAGTCCAGTCTGCGTTTAGGTAGCAAAATTGAATACCAGATTCAGGGCAATCCAAACACATTTACCGCTGCTATTAGCCGGGTATCTCCAATTGCTGATCAGGCTAGTCGCCAGATTGAATTCTTCGCCAGACCAAATGAAAGTATTCCCTCTTTAAGTATTGGCTCTTTTGTTGAAGGCAATATTCTGAGTTCTCAACAAGTTTCTGGTCAGATTATTCCCCTCGATACCATTCAGGATATCCAGAATAAACCTTATGTCTGGGTTATTCGCCAGAACAAAATTATTAAAGTGAATGTTCAGGTTCTGGAACAGCGCTATAACCAGAATACTGCAGTGATCCAGGGTCTGGAAACAGGTGATCAGGTCAGTCGCATTCCATTTACCGAGGCAGATCTCAACAAGCCAGTGACAGTGCGTTCCAACTAATCAGACAGGATCATTAATATGTGGTTTACCCGAATTAGTGTGAAGTATCCCGTCTTCACTATTATGATGATGTTCTGTTTGATGGTACTTGGACTGGCTTCCTGGCAGCGCATGGGTGTGGAAGAATTTCCGGATGTCGATTTCCCCTTTGTCGTAATTTATACGAATTATCCAGGTGCTTCTCCAGAAACTGTTGAATCGGAAATTACCAAAAAACTCGAAGACCAGATCAATACTATTTCCGGTTTAAAACAGGTGATTTCACAATCCAGTGAAGGCCTGTCGATGATTACGGCCGAATTCAATCTGGAAGTGCCTTCAACCACGGCAGCACAGGATGTCCGTGACAAAATTGCTTCAGTCACCGCTGAATTCCGTGATGAAATTCAGGAGCCAGTCGTCGAGCGTTATGATCCGACTGCCAATGCAATCATGTCGATCGTATTTGAATCTGACAATATGGGCTTAAAAGCACTAAGCTCCTATCTGGATCAGCGCATTGTTCCACAACTACGGACTGTTCCGGGTGTAGGTACAGTCAACCTGCTCGGTGATGCACAGCGCCAGATTCGTATTCAGGTTGAACCACAGAAACTGCAAGCTTTTGGCATTGGCGTGGATAGCGTCATTAATACTCTGAAATCTGAAAATATCGAAGTTCCGGGCGGTACATTAAAATCTGGCAACTCGGAACTGGTGATTGAGATCAATTCCAAAGTCCTGCATCCCCTCGCCTTTGGCGATCTGGTCATTGCCAATAAAAATGGTGCACCGATCTTTCTGAAACAGGTCGCAGAAATTGAAGATAGTCAGGCAGAACTTGAAACTGGTGCATTTCTGGATGGCAAGGCTGCAGTGGCTGTCGACATTCTGCGTAGCTCTGATTCTAATGTTATTGAAGTAGTAGACAGTACCTACAAAACTCTTGAAAGCATTAAAGCCCAATTGCCACAAGGAACCACCTTAAAAGTTGTGGTGGATTCTTCAAAAAGTATCCGCGGCACCATTGGTGATGTTGCGCGTACCATTATTGAGGGTGCGGTTCTTGCTGTGCTGATTGTTCTATTATTTTTAGGTTCTTTCCGCTCAACGGTCATTACTGGCCTCACTTTACCGATTGCATTGCTCGGAACTTTGACCTTTATCTGGGCTTTTGGTTTCAGCATCAATATGATGACCTTATTGGCCCTGTCTTTAAGTATCGGTTTGCTGATTGATGATGCAATTGTAGTACGGGAAAATATCGTACGGCATACCGATATGGGTAAAGACCATGTCACTGCCGCGCTGGACGGCACCAAAGAAATTGGCCTTGCCGTTCTGGCAACAACACTGACCATTGTCGCGGTATTCTTGCCTGTTGCCTTTATGGGCGGAATCATTGGCCGTTTCTTCTATCAGTTCGGTGTAACGGTGAGTACCGCCGTTCTGATTTCCATGTTTGTTAGCTTCACTCTAGATCCAATGCTATCTGCGCATTGGGCAGAAAAGATAAAAGATCCCAATAAAAAGCCAGGTCGAATTAAACGTTTCTTTAACTGGATTTCAGGCAAATTAGACAATTTAAGTCATGTCTATGAAAAGCTATTGAAACTAGCTTTACGCTTTAGATTCATTACTATTGTAATTGCAGTGGCGTCTTTGTTTGGCGCTCTAGCCCTGTCGAAACTGATTGGTACCGAGTTCGTACCTGTCCCGGATAAGGGTGAAATCCGGATCAAGTTTGAAACTCCAGTCGATGCTTCACTGGAATATTCACAAGCCAAACTGCAGCAGGTCGATAAAATTGTACGTCAGCATCCTGATGTACGTGCAACTTACGGCGTAATTAATGGTGTGACCGATCGCGGTAAAAACCATGTCAGCTTACGTGTCACTGTGACTCCGCGGACTGAACGCGAGAAAAGCTTGAATGATCTCAATAATGAATTCCGTCAACGTTTACAATCTGTGGGCGGCATTACCATTACCTCAGTCGCTTCCGCGGATGAAACCGTATCGGGTGGCCAAAAGCCGATTATGATTTCAATCAAAGGCCCTGATTTGAATGAACTACAGAAGATTTCCGATCGCTTTATGGTCGAGATGGCTAAAATTGATGGCATTGTCGATCTTGAATCCTCACTGAAAGAGCCAAAACCGACCTTAGGTGTACAGATCAATCGCGTTCTGGCCAGTGATCTTGGTTTGTCAGTCAATCAAATTGCCAATGTGGTTCGCCCACTGATTGCCGGCGATGATGTCACCACCTGGCAGGATGAAAAAGGTGAAACTTATGATGTTAACTTACGCCTGACCGAAGACCGACGTACCTTGCCAAGTGATCTGCAAAATATGTATATCACTTCATCTAAAATGGATGGCAATAATCAGCCGATTTTGATCCCGCTTTCTAGCGTCGCGAATTTTGAAGAAAAACTGGGAGCTTCTCAGATTAATCGTCGAGATCTGGCGCGTGAGGTGCTGGTTGAAGCAAATACCTCTGGACGCCCTGCAGGTGACATCGGTACTGACATTAGCAGACTTCAGGATAGTTTCGACATGCCGCCGGGTTATAGTTTTGATACCCAAGGCGCCAATGCAGACATGGCAGAATCCGCAGGTTATGCGCTCACTGCGATTACCCTGTCGATTGTATTTATTTATATCGTATTGGGTTCACAGTTCAACAGCTTTATTCACCCTGCTGCCATTATGGCTTCATTACCCTTGTCATTAATTGGTGTATTCCTGGCGCTATTCCTGTTTAATTCGACCATGAACCTGTTTTCAATTATCGGTATTATTATGCTGATGGGCCTGGTGACCAAAAATGCGATTCTGCTTATCGACTTCATCAAGAAAGCCATGGATCGGGGTGAAGCCCGTTATGATGCGATTCTGAATGCCGGCAAAACCCGTTTACGTCCAATTCTGATGACCACCAGTGCCATGGTCATGGGAATGGTGCCGCTCGCTCTGGGCTTAGGTGAAGGTGGTGAACAAAGTGCACCGATGGCACATGCCGTGATCGGCGGGGTAATTACCTCCACCCTGCTGACATTGGTCGTGGTTCCAGTGATTTTCACTTACCTGGATGACTTTAAGAATTTTATGCTGCGCCAAGCCCGTAAAATCATGGCATAATTTAAACCATCACAATGAGGTGACATTCACGAATGTTCACCTCATTTTTTATTGTATAATCTCTGCTTTAACGCTTAATTTTTTTAGGACAGTTTCCATGCGCGCGAGTCGCTTTTTATTTGCAACGTTGAGAGAAACCCCGAACGATGCTGAAGTTATTTCACATCAGCTGATGCTTCGTGCCGGTATGATTCGTAAGTTGGCTTCAGGTTTGTACACCTGGCTGCCGATGGGCGTTCGCGTATTAAATAAAGTTGCAGCGATCGTTCGCGAAGAGATGAATAACGCGGGTTCACTCGAAGTCTTGATGCCTGTGACCCAACCAGCTTCTCTTTGGGAAGAATCTGGTCGTTATGTGCAATACGGTCCTGAACTATTACGTTTTAAAGATCGTCATACCAATGACTTTGTGCTTGGCCCAACACATGAAGAAGTGATCACTGATCTGGCACGTAATGAGCTAAAAAGTTACAAACAACTGCCTGCAAACTTCTACCAGGTTCAAACCAAGTTCCGTGACGAAATTCGTCCTCGTTTTGGCGTAATGCGCTCACGTGAATTCATCATGAAAGATGCCTATTCTTTCCATGCGGATCAGGAATCTCTGCAAGAAACTTACGACAAAATGTACGAAGCGTACTGCAAGATCTTTACCCGTTTAGGTCTGGATTTCCGTCCAGTACAAGCGGATACCGGTTCAATTGGTGGCTCAGGTTCACACGAATTCCACGTCTTGGCTTCAAGTGGTGAAGATGATATCGCCTTCTCAACTGAATCTGATTATGCGGCTAACATCGAAATGGCTGAAGCGATTCTGGTGGGCGATCGTGCTGCTCCAACTCAAGAACTGAAAGTGGTTGATACCCCAAATCAAAAAACGATTGCTGATGTATCAAGCTTCCTTGGCACTGACCCTGCACATTCAGTGAAGGCATTACTGGTTCAAGGCGTTGCAGCTGAAGAAGGTAAAGCAGCTCCTGTCGTTGCCCTGTTCCTTCGTGGTGATCATGAACTGAATGAAATTAAAGCCGAAAAGCATCCAAAAATTGCTGCGCCTTTGGCTTTTGCTACTGAAGCTCAACTTGCTGAACTAGGTTTGACTGCTGGTTTTGTAGGTCCGCAAGGTTTAGTAGAGAAAGGCCTAACAGTGATTGTTGACCGTGCTGCTTCTGTACTTTCTGACTTTGTTGCAGGTGCAAACGAAGCAGACAAGCACTCAACTGGCGTGAACTGGGAACGTGATGCGCAGTTTAGCGAAGTTTATGACCTGCGTAATGTGGTTGAAGGCGATCCTTCTCCAGATGGTAAAGGTACACTTCAAATCAAACGTGGTATCGAAGTAGGTCATATCTTCCAGTTAGGCAAAAAATACTCTGAAGCTTTAGGCTGTAAAGTCTTAGGTGAAGATGGCAAACCATTCACTGTAACCATGGGTTGTTATGGTATCGGTGTGACACGTGTCGTAGCATCTGCAATTGAACAGAATTACGATGAAAAAGGTATCATCTGGCCGGCTGCGATCGCTCCATTTGAAGTGGCAATTGTGCCAATGAATGCGCATAAATCACCTCGCACTTTAGAAGCAGCTGAAAGCTTATATGCAGAACTGCAAGCTGCTGGTTTTGACGTATTGCTTGATGACCGTAACGAGCGTCCAGGTGTGAAATTCTCTGATCTTGAATTGACTGGTATTCCACATCGCATTGTGATTGGTGAAAAAGGTCTGGATGCAGGTACTTTTGAATATAAAGGTCGCCGTGATGCAGAATCAGTAAATCTTTCGAAAGAAGAACTACTGGCAAAAATTGCGAAATAATATTTTCTAACGAACACAAAAAATCCCGCCTAGAGCGGGATTTTTTATGTCTCTAACTTAGCAGAACTTATGCCCGCCAAAGCAGTTTGAGGTCACATTCTGGTTCTGTAGCAGCTTGTCCATTAAGGTTAAAGTTGCAGGAGTACCATCTACATAGTTAGTAAATTTACCTACATCAATATTCAATTTACGTACCACCGCGACATTCGCCAGAGACCCTAAAGCCTCGCCCACACTGACATCAATCAAGTTTTCAGGACGTAAAAGAAATTCAGAAATAGCAGTTGCTACCTGAGGTAACACGAATGAAATATCAACTTCATCTGTAGTTTTTAATACACCCAGTTGAATCGGGTCTTTAAAAGATAGCCACCAACCTGGTTTGGCAATATCAGCCGCGTCCGCACCTTGCCAATGCACATTCTGACTCTGTAAAGACAAATAACCGCCTGTACCATTTAATGGAATATTATGGATCATATTCAGAGCTTGGACAAAGGTGATGTCCATATTCAGGTTATCCAGACTTGAACCAGCACCCATTTGAAAGAAAGAATGTGTTCCTAAATTAAGAAATCCAATTAATGGATCAAACTCTACATACAGCTTATCTTTTGAAAAATCTGGTGTACCAATCACATCACTTGGCAAAGTTGAACCCGTTAAAGCCTTTGCTAATGGAATCGAAGCAATAGTAGAACGGATATTACTTACAGTCGCTGACTTTAAGCGTTGCCCAGTCACGACAGTTTCTGGCATAGTAAAGTCTACCCGCATGGAAGGCACTGTAATCCCGGTATGGCCATCAGCACCTGGCTTACTGGTAAAAGTACGTGTTTGTCCTAAAGCCTTTAGATTCCCTGAGATTTTTTCATCATTTGCAATACCAAAGGTTCCCGCTTTTGTAACAGACTCACCAGTGGTTTGCGCCATTTTCATATAACCACTAAAACTTTTGAGGCCATCATTCGGATTTTCGATGTTGTCAGTCCCCATGGTTAAGAGTCCGACAATTTTATCTGCACCTAGACGAAAACCGACCACTTCACGGGTAGAAGCACTTCCACCATTTTTAATTGCAAACTCAACAAAGGGATTACTCACACTGGCACTGGTATTAGCACGGTCACCTGAAAAGACAGGGTTACCCTTATCATCAAGACTGGTATTTAAGCCACTCAATGCCAAGTTAGAAATATCAATATCACAGCCATTAGTATTCCCAATACTGTTATTCGTTCCACCACAACCGAGCTGCAAAGTTTTGATATTAATGTTCAGTTCCATTAAAGCTTCAATACTTAGCTTATGGAAGTTAATCCCTTGTGATGAATCATAAGCATTTTCCAAATTTAATAAGGCCTGTGCATCAACTGCCGATAAAGCCTCATCGTCTAAGGCTGTCATTGCCATCGCCTGTTGACTAAGGCCCATTAAAGTGACAATCAAGCTATTCAATATTATTTTTTTCATGAAATCATCCCTTATTTCAGCGCGGTGTAATGCCAAGCGTACTGCGCATGGTTCCGCCTGTGAGTGCAATTGTTGCTATATTCTGCATATTGCCATTTGTGGTCATGGCCATGTTGGTTCTAAACGGCTCGATAATCTTCTGATCTTTATTAAATTTAATTTGATTATCTAAAGTAACAGTATCTTCACTCACGCCTATTTTGGTGATTAATCCTAAATTCCCTTCCATACGATTAAAGTTAATCGCAGAAGTATGAACTGCACCTGTGCTATCTACATCTTCATTAATCAGACTAAAATAACTACCAAGATTATTAACATCACCTTTTTCTGTAGAAGTTAATGTTCGGAACTTAAAGTTTGCATCCAACGATAAATAATTTTCGCCTGCTACATCCAGTCCCGGAATAATCATTAACTCACCACTACCATCAAGCATCATGGCAATTGTTGTTAATACATCATCGCGTTTAGAAAAGTTGTCATCAGGAACAAACTGATCACATTTATTGCCTGATACACAGTTATATTTAGATCCCGGTAATTGGCCAATTGCCACTTCAGCTTTAGCTGCGATCAGCAATTTATCAGCTTTTACATAGATGCCTTCATCTTCATAACCAATCACCCCTTTGGATTCAATAAAGGCATCAATATTTCGAAGGCCAGCATAATAGTTTCGCGCATGGCCATTCTCTACACCACCATCAATTAAAAGAATTGAAGTTGTACTTGGTGCTCCAGTTTTGGCATCCTTTCCATAACCTTCAGTTGATGCCATCACGTTATAGGCAATACCATTCTTGTCACCGTCATATTTTGTACCCGACAAAGCAACATTGGCATTCAGGTTGTAAATTGGAATACCAATTCCCCAAGAACCACTATTCCCGGAAATAATACCAGTATCATTAGAAATAAAATTTGCTTTGGCTGCAATCGACTGGAAATCCATACCCCGTATGGCGATTAGTGCAAAATCCTGATTAGCAGACGTACTGCTTAAAGTTTGCTGCAAAATCGGATTACTTTGTCTAAGTGTTGACTTAATATTGTCATTAACTAAAAATTCTAGGCTCTGCGCCTGAATTGTATTGATATAAATATCGCCAAAATCGATATATGCATTATTTTTTCCAGTTAATGAACGTAATTCATTAAACTGAACTGCATAGCTTCCTTTACCCGTATGACCAATTTCCAAAGTCGTTGGTTTTAAACCCTGTGCTGCTGCCACTTCCTGATTGGTAAAATCAGCTGATAAACCAAGATGCAAGCCGCCTTCACCTGCGTTATAGCTTGAAACACTGCGATCTTGTCGCGTCAGCACACCACCAACTTTATTACTTATATCAAAAGAGTTCAGTTTTGACTGATCAGCACCTAACGACAAACGTGCATTACTCACTGCACCCGAAATACCATAGCGCATGATATTTTTTAAATCGCCATCTCCATTCTGATAGCGTAAATCAAAGTTTAATCCAGCTGTTTGCGCACCAGTTGTTCCTACAGCCACTGGTTTTAAATTAATTAGATGGTCTTGTGTGCCACTTTTACTGGCGAGTACGACGCCTTGTATCGGGTCTATATACATATAGCCCGTACCAGCGAAGTTAAAATTAAAGTTATCTAGAACTAAGCTATTTGTACCTAAAGTATGTTTGATCGTGGCATCTTGCAAATTGAAATCGATAGTAGCTGTTTCATTCTTATTGAATAAACCTGCTGTCGTATGAAGCACCATTTTAAATGGACTATCAATCGCAAGACCTAATTTGCCCAAATTTTGATTGTTTTCGACACAGCTTGTTCCAACACAATCCTTACTCACAAGTTTAAAATCTGCATTGGCACTAAAGGGAGCTACGCTTGCTTCTAGACGGATCCCTGCACCAGCATCGGTCGCACCGACATCAAACTTAAGCTGGCTTAAAATCGCATTTTGATCTTTGCCTAAGATTTCTACTTTATGCAATCCCAGTCCCATCTTGGTATTTACATCAGCATTCGGGTCATACCAATTGAGCTGTTCAACTTCTACTTTTGATACCTCGTGTGTAATCGTAATACCGTCTTGACCAGTGATATGACCCAATTCTTGTTCTTCAATCAGCTCTAGTGCATAACTATGCTGTGCTAAACAGACACATGCCGTTAATAATTTAATTTGTGATTTTATTTTTTTCATTCTTTCATCCCTATACTGCATCCATGCAGTTAGCAACGGCTTTGTGCACTCCCAGCTGAGCAGTTAAAGCCAAATATTTTTAAGTTTCCTGACATGTGCATGTTGCCGTGCATATTGAGACCCATAAACCCCTTCTCACGCCCCCGGTCAAATTCCGGAACATCTGCTGAGGCAGTGGTATATGTACCGTCCGCTTTATAAACACGATTGGTGAAGGTCGTATACCTCTCTGAATTGGCATAGCCTTCTTTATCGCCCTCACCGGTTCCGGTTTCAATAGCCAAAGTATTAAAACCCAAGTTTCTGATTTTTAAAGGTTTATCATCATAAAAAGTGATTTTCATGGCTGTTTGAGGATCGCCTGCCACATTAGTAATTGTAGTGCCATCGATAGAAAACTTATCAATTTGCAGGGTGCCTTGTATGCCTTTAAATACCAGCCATTTTTTATTGCCTTGAGCATCAACATGATTGTTCGGAGAAATAGCCAAGCGACAAAACAAGGTGTTAATTCCACAATCTGTTGTTGGCTTGTAATACACCTCTAACTTATTAGCGACCGTTTCAGAAATTTGAGATTTCGTTAAATCAGTAGCGTATTGATGGTTGAGTGACAAGGTCCAGCTTAAATCTGCTCCGCCTTGACCCGTTTCCGCTGTCATTTGCTGCGGATCAAGACTGACCAAGCCGGCTTGTGTCGCAAAAGAAATCCCAAGAACTGTAGCAAGCATTAACTTTTTCAACATTGCCCTATTCCTTTATAGACCTGTAGTTTTTATTTTTAGATGTTGAATCAACACACCATCAATCACTGCTGAACCAAAATTCCTCATTGAGTTATCAGTAGCCCCCCTAAATACCACACCAGTAGCATTATTATCATCTTTTGCCTTCAGCATATTAGTATTGGCAATACGTTCAACAGAACCAATGGCGATACTACTGTGAGTTGCATCGCGTCCTTGATACAAGGCAATGCTATCTGAAGCTTGAGCTTTAATTTCAGTACCACACGTATATACATTACATGTAGAGCCTAAAAGTGCTTCTGATCCTAAAAAACCACCTTTTCCATCTGGATAACGCTGATAAATCCGGTTGTAAATATCTGGAATTTTAGGAATACGTGTCACTTCCAAAATAATATTATTTCCTTCCGAACCCACAACAAAAGGCTGATACATACTTCCTAGTACCAAATTGATATTCGGGCTATATAAATACAATCCCTCGGTATCATGAAATATAGGAGCTGCAGAGCCATTTAAAGCAGGAGTCGGACCATCTCCATCAAGATTATTCTCTTTTGCTGCACTACTAATACGAATCCCTTTACTGTTCAAATTGTTTGAATCACTGGTCAAAGTAGAGGGATCATCATTAGTATTGAGTCGGATCAGACTCGCCAGGCCCAAGGTTTGACTATATGCAAGATCAGGCGATGTAAGGGTTTGAAATAATCGGACTTGCGAACCGTTCATGCTCAAGCCATTAGCAATAAACTGTGCACGAAAACGTTCAGAAATATCTAAGCCTGAAGTAGGTGCTCCAGTAGCATAATCTACGGTATTACTTGAATTTAAAGAACGTGAGAAAATATCAGTCCAAAAACCAAGCTTAATATTATTATCTGCTTCATTTGCAGCAACTGTTGCAAGAGGTGCTTCTAAAGCTAGATAGCCCACTTCTTTTCCCGTATCCGTAAACTGTTTTACTGTTTCGGCTCCGGCATGAAATAACCAAGGATTGCTGGCTGTTCCCCAATTAAACCCCTGATTGCTATAGCGGCTACTGAGTGAATTATCACTTTTTGATAAAGCTAAACCATAGATAAATACATCAGCCTTCGTACGTAGCGTACTGACTGAGGCACCCATTGCAGCTTCTTTGGCCGCTGTTGTTGCGCTCGCTTTAACCGCCTGCTCCATAGCAGTCACTGCATTTTTTGCCTGAATCAGTGCATACCTATCAGCTTCAATTGCTAATTTTTCTTGTGTCGCATTCTCTACAACTGTAGTAACTCTTGAATCAATAGCATTGGTTCGGGTACCCGCTTGTTGAGTCCAAGTATTATTTAATGGAGTGGTTACCTTGTTTCCATATAACAATTCGATCATTTCATAGGTATTTTTTAATGCATATTCGACAGATTTATCTTTTTGCCATGCAGTTAAAGTATGAGATGTTGTTCCGTCACTTTTTAATCCTGTAATAATTGTACCGTCATAATAATCCTCATAACGCTGCTGATAATATTGCTGCATTAATGTCGAATTACGATATTCTTCCACAATACCACTACGCGCACTTGCACCAATTTCATTACGGATTGCAGTTAAAGTCGCATTATAGTTTTGAGTTTTATAGGTACTAACACTATTGTCATAAGTCGTTTGATAAAGATTGGCATTTGCACTGATACCATTTAAATAGCTACTTGCATACACTCGATCATAGACTTTGTTATAGGCACGCTCACCTAACTGAGCATAGTTCTCTCCAGTCGGAATAATACGAATAAAGCCAGTGTCTGCCTGACCTGGATTGGCAATACCTCGTGCATAGCTTGAACCACTGGAAGCATCATTCGGTGCCTGAAAAACCATTTTAAAGTCATCAAGTACCAGGGCAACACCTTCACCGGTAGTATCAGAAAGAGAAGAATCAGTTAATTCCTGCATTGCATGTGCAGATGGCAATAATCCTAAACCGATCATCATTGCCAAATAGCTTTTACGAAATTGAAATTTAGCTTTTATTTGAGCCATCTCGACCTATCCTTCTTATCTGATGCTCCGCATCTTTATCCTTCAGCTTCCCAGCCTTCAATTTTTGATTTTTATGATGCTTGGCACATCTTTTTTATATATTCATTCTTCATTATGCTTATTTTTAGCAGGATTACCAAAGCCAAAAGACTAAAAACCCCGAGTTTCCGATGAATGAAACAGCAAAAAAATAAGCGAGGCATTAGCCTCGCTTATTAAATGCTTTAAAACTATTAAGCTTTAGGCAAAGTAACGCCTGTCTGCCCTTGGTATTTACCACCACGATCTTTATAGGAGGTTTCACAAACTTCGTCTGATTCGAAGAACAGCATTTGAGCCACACCCTCACCCGCATAAATACGTGCAGGCAGGTTAGTTGTATTTGAAAACTCCAGCGTGACATGACCTTCCCACTCAGGTTCAAGTGGAGTCACATTCACGATAATGCCGCAACGTGCATAAGTCGATTTACCCAAGCAAACGGTCAGTACATTTCGTGGAATACGGAAGTATTCTACTGTACGCGCTAAAGCAAATGAGTTGGGTGGAATGATACAAACATCCGATTCAATATCGATAAAGCTTTTTTCGTCAAAGTTTTTCGGATCGACAATTGCAGAGTGAACATTGGTGAATACTTTAAACTCACGCGCACATCGCACGTCATAGCCATAGCTTGAAACACCATAAGAAATCAGCTTTTGACCATTTTCATCCAGACGAATCTGGTTTTCTGCATACGGTTCAATCATGCCGTGTTTTTCGCTCATTTCGCGAATCCAACGATCAGACTTAATTGCCATTGATATAATCCAAAAATCTTAAAAATAAGTAATTGCGACGTACTTTAACTGAAATTGACACCAATGAAAATAAGCGAAATTCTGACAGCTAAATTTCAGGAAATTTAGCTGCTTTTTCAGGTTTAAAGACTGAGGAGTGCTGAATAGGATAAAGGTACAGAAAAGCTCATTAAAATAATGGAAGCGGTCTTTTGTAAGTTCTTTTGATTCAGCCAGCGATTGTTTTTTCTGGCCAATAAGCTACCTAAAAAAGTCCAGAAAAATGCGATAGGAATAAGTAATGCCAAGAATGCCAGCATATAAGTCACATAATATTGACTGCTTTTCCACACAATGACCGGGAAAATAGCCGAAGCAAATAATAATGCCTTAGGATTCAGCAAAGTCGCCAAAAATAGTTCCCGTGCCCGAATCGAAATACATTGAAAATTTTCACCAAGTTCTGCGGTACGCCATAATTTTAAAGCTAAAAATAGAATGTAAGCAGCACTACAGAGTTTGAGGATATGAGGTAATTCCGGTAAATAGACCGAGATTTTACCAATCAAAAAGCCCCAGAATGTAATTGCGATGAGATAGCCGAAAGCTTCTGCGGGAATAAGGCGAAAAGTTTTTCTAAATCCAACTTGAATACCTGACGATGCCAATAAAGTATTGGTTGGGCCCGGTGTTAATAGAATGGCTGCCACTAAACCAATAAATAACCATGAAATCATAGTTTGACCTCGCTCTTAGGTATTAAGCATAAAATAATCCGGTCAAATCTGCCAAAAAATAATTGTAAGAGAACATATTAAAAATTTTTATATTTTCTTATTTTTTAATTAATTTCATATAATTAGATAGAAATACAAGAAATTTTCTTTTCAGTCAATTTTGTCAATTTATAAAGCTATAAGCTCATCATAAAATTGCTATAAAAGTAGAAGTTTCAATAGAGTATTCGGACTTAAAATTCCTGAAATACTAGTCTCTATACCATGAATGGAAAACTATCCAAAACTTTGAAATCATTATTTCCGGTAACCTTTGATTGAATTTTAACTAACTAAAATCCCTGCTCTTGCGTATGAACTTTGGACACCTCTCTAGAAAAATTTGGTGATGGGAGCAACTTTTACCTAACTCCTAATGATTAAATTTCCACTCTCCATTTAAGATGTCTATCTTGCTCAATTTGTTCAACATATTGATAAAGCAAAATTTCGAAAAAAATGTTATTAAAGGTATTCAGACAAAATAATTGCTGTTAAATTGTACAAGGACAACAATTGATAATTCACATTTTTTAACATCCAGACGGTTTAGTATATTGTTGTTTTAATTATATTTTAAGAACTACAGAATAATATCAGGAGTCATATATGAATAAATGGATCAAACTTTCAGTCATGAGTTTAGCGCTATCAGGTGTAGTTGCTTGCTCGAATGATAATGCACAAAATAAATCAGATAATCAGGCTGCATCTGGCGAGAGCGTAGCTGCAGATAAACTGCAAACCCGATTTGTCAATATTGCGACAGGCGGTGCCTCAGGCCCTTATAATGTCATCGGAACAGGATTGGCTGAAATCTATAACAAGACCTACGGCGTAAGTTCCAAAACCCAGACCACAGGGGCTTCTGTCGAAAATCTAAATTTATTAAAACAGAACAAAGTTGAAATGGCCTTTGTCATGAGCGACAGCTTAACTGAAGCAATTAATGGTCAAGGCAGTTTTAGTTCTAAAATTGACAACGTGCAGCAGATCGCTGCGCTTTATCCAAACTATGTACAGATTGTCACTTCAAAACGTTCTGGTATCAAAAATATTGAAGATCTCAAAGGCAAACGTATTGCAGTGGGCGCCCAGAATTCAGGTGTAGAAGTGAATGCCCGTACTCTATTGAACGGTTTTGGTATCACTTATAAGGATGTCAAAGTAGATTACTTAGGTTATGCCGAAGCAGCTGATGCCTTGAAAGGCGGTAAACTGGATGCAGCCTTCCTGACCAGTGGTCTTCCAAACTCTTCACTGATGGAGCTGCAACAGGGCTTTGATCTACAACTGGTGAGTATTAATCCAGATAAAGTGAAAGCGATTGCCAAAGATCAGGCGTATTTCCTGCCAATGACCATTCCTAAAGGGACCTATGGCAATGCTGAAGATATTCCTACAGCTGCGATCATGAATGCGCTGGTGGTTCGCTCAGATTTGTCTACCGATGATGTATATAAGCTAACCAAGACGTTCTTCTCCAGCTTGGATCAACTCGCCAATTCACATCAGGCTGCTAAAGAAATCACTTTAGAAGGTGCACAAAAAGGTCTGGTTGCTCAACTGCATCCGGGCGCGCAAAAATTCTATGATGAGAATAAAGCGAACTGATGAAATGGATACAAGGTGCAGCGATTGCTGCACTTTTTAGTTTGGCTGCTTTTTTTATTAGCTGTGTTTGGATGACATTTCCGTATATTTTTGTGGAAGTGAAAGAGCAAAATTTTCAGTGCAAAATTGACCAGAAATCCTTTCAGCTCAGCTGGATGCATTCGGTAGAAAGAACACAGTGGAAAGAACGTTATCTTCTAGACAAGGACCATTTCATTCTGACAGATACTCAGTTCATTTCATTTGGTGCGGGTACACCTGATCAAGGTACTATTACTCGACAGGATGATGGCAACATCCATATGCAAATCAACCGAGAGATGAAAGAACTCAACTGGGTCATTTCACGCAGAATGCAGGGACAAATTGAGAGTGCTGATCGGATCTGGAATATTTATCAGGATTTTCCCGACTACAGCACGGTACAACTTTCTATAAGAAAAGACAGCCTATGGAAAAAAAGAGGTTTAAATGATTGCCTATGAATCCACAAGAAACAAGAAATGTGACCGAAGCACTGGATGATCAACAGCAACAAGAATTATTAGAAAAATTTGACCGTGAATCTGTCACTCGCAATCCGATCAACAAATCGGTTCGCTGGTTTATTGCTGCCTTGGCAATATCCTATTCGTTATTTCATCTTTATATTACTTTTAATCCCTTACCCGAACTGATTCAACGTGCAGCCCATGTATCCATTGGTCTGGCGCTGATTTTCTTGTTGTATCCAGCACGTCAGGCCAGTAGCCGGCAAAAGGTAGCATGGACGGACTGGATTTGGGTGATCGCCTCTTTTGCTTCTTTCTTTTATTTATTTAAAGAGTATCAAGCGATTATGACCACTCGGGGAGGCATTCCCAATACGCTGGACATTGTCTTCTCGATTATGACAGTAGTATTGGTGGTTGAGGCTGCTCGAAGGGTAATGGGCTGGATGTTGCCGATCTTAGGACTGATTTTCTTAAGCTATCCATTTGTCAGTCATTTTGAATGGATGCCGGATCGCTTGCTCACTCGCCCCTATACATTCAGTGATATTTTCGGACAAATGTATCTGAAGACTGAAGGTTTATATTCTTCAGCCATTGGTGCTTCAGTCACCTTTATTTTCCTGTTTATCCTGTTTGGTGCCTTTCTGGCGAAATCAGGAATGGGAAAATTATTTAATGATCTCGCCATGGCACTTGCGGGACATAAGCAAGGTGGACCAGCCAAGGTCGCGGTGATTTCCAGCGGTTTTATGGGCAGTATCAACGGGACGGCGGTTGCCAATGTCGTAGGAACAGGTTCATTTACCATTCCTTTAATGAAGAAAATTGGCTATCACAAAAACTTTGCCGGTGCAGTGGAAGCCAGTGCTTCTGTCGGCGGGCAGATCTTGCCGCCAGTAATGGGTGCCAGTGCCTTCATCATGGCAGAAACCACGGGTGTCAGTTATGGCACGATTGCCTTAGCTGCGGTATTACCTGCCCTGCTGTATTATCTCGGTGTGATGGCACAAGTCCATTTCAGAGCTGGTCGGGATCATCTGAAAGGCGTTCCCAAAGCTGACCTACCACGAGTCAAAGAAGTCCTGAAAGAACGAGGACATTTATTATTTCCAATCGTTGCTTTGGTATTCTTTTTATTCCAGTCGATTCCAGTGAGTTATGCCGCTGTTTATACAATTTTGTTGACCATTGTGGTGGCAGCATTCAGAAAATCTACCCGTATGGGACCTAAGGAAATTCTGGAGGCTTTAGCTGATGGCGCCAAGCAGTCACTTTCAGTGATGGCTGCCTGTGCGGTCGTGGGTATCATTATTGGTGTGGTGAGTTTGACTAGCTTTGGTTCTGTCATGACTTCTTCAATCATGAGTATTGGTGCTGGCAGTCTGTTCCTCACCCTGTTCTTCACCATGATTGCATCGATGATTCTGGGCATGGGTCTACCATCGATTCCTGCCTATATCATTACCGCGACGATGGCAGCACCTGCTTTGGCCAACTTTGATATTCCAATCCTAGTCGCACATATGTTTGTGTTTTATTTTGGCCTGTTTGCCAATATTACCCCACCAGTTGCCTTAGCCGCCTTTGCTGGTGCCGGGATTGCAGGTGGTGACCCAATGCGGACTGGATTCCTGGCCTTGCGCCTATCCCTAGCCGGATTTATTGTGCCCTTCCTGTTTGTCTATAACCCGGCGATGCTGATGATTGATACAACAGATATTGCCGTGAATGCCAAAGAATTTGCCTTACCGGCATGGAATGTCATTTTAAGCATTACCGTAACATCCATTGTCGGCATTCTGGCACTTGGCGCTGCAGTAGAAGGCTACTTTAAAACCGCGATGAATTGGTTCTGGCGCATCTTCCTAGGGGTTGGCGCTCTCATGATGATTGTGCCTGAGACCATGACCGATATTATCGGCACCATCATGGTGATTATTGCAATTGGCTTTAATATCATTCAGGCAAGAAAAGAAAATACAGCTACGACTAAAACCTCATAAAAAAAAGAGAGCTTAAGCTCTCTTTTTTTATTATAGAATCTTAGAAAATACGAGTTTTATCTTTTTCTGCTTTTGGCAATTTTGCTGCAATTTTCTGAGCAATGGCCATATAACTTTCAGCAGCATCATCTCCAGCAATCACTGAAGGCTTACCGGCATCGGCATTTTCACGAATCACTGCATTCAAAGGCAAGCGGCCGAGCAATGGAATATTGTATTGCTCTGACAGTTTATCACCGCCGCCTGTACCAAAGATCTGTTCTTCATGACCGCAGTTCGAGCAGATATGGGTCGACATATTTTCGACTACACCCATCACTGGAATCTGCACACGGTTAAACAGTTCAATACCTTTAGTTGCATCCAGCAATGCCACATTTTGCGGTGTGGTCACAATCACTGCACCCGTTACCGGAATACGCTGAGCGAGCGTTAACTGGATATCACCTGTACCTGGTGGCATATCAATCATCAATACATCCAGATCTGGCCATAAAGTTTGATTGAATAGCTGCATCAAGGCACCTGTTGCTTTCGGACCGCGCCAAGCAACTGGCGTATTATTATCACCCGTTAGGTGGCCAATCGACAGCACTGCCATACCATAGGCATCGAGTGGGACAAACTGCTCGGCTTCGATCATCGGGGTTTTGCCGGCATTGCCGAGCATCGTCGGAATACTTGGACCATAAATATCCGCATCCAGTACACCCACTTTCAAACCTAATTTTTGCAAAGCCAAAGCCAGATTCACAGTTGTGGTTGATTTACCTACACCGCCCTTACCTGAAGAGACCAGAATGACATTCTGAATGCGTGGATGCTTCGGCACATCACGTTGCTGTGGAGCAGCTTTCTGGATCGGCGGATTATTTGGGTCAGCTTCTGCTTGAGCTGCATGACCTGAAGCATCAACCACAGGTGGCAGATTCGATTTTGGAGCAGCAGTTTGCGGCTGGCTGGAACAGCTCTCGCCTTCTGCATGATGATGTCCACAACCGCCTTCTTTTTTATGACCCGTCTTTTGCTGAATCACATGCAGGTTCAGTTCTTTAATACCGCATTTCTCTAGCGCATCCGCCAGTTCATCATGAATCTGCTGTAACTGCTCTTTTTCTTCCGGATAGGTATTAATGGTGATCTGTAGTATCTCACCTTGCACATTGACCTGAGTAATCCGGTCTTTCAGCGCATTGCTAGAATTTGGCAAGATATAGTTTTGCAGTACGTTCTGCACAGCTTCTTCGTTCACCTCCTTGGAAGGCGAAAAAACCGATTTAAGCGAAGAAAGCCAGGACATAGGTTACTCCAAAAATATAGATAGACATCTGAATAGCTTAGTTTAACGAGGTTTTAGTCTCAGGTTAAGCAATCTGTATTCAGAAGCCTGAAAGACAAATATAATTTCCAACTATTTTACTTGGTTTTAAAGAGTTACAGGGAAGAAAATTTATAAAGTCAGCATTACATCTTATTTATTGTTTTATATTATTGATATTTTAAAATTTTAAATAAAATTAACTAGATAGTATCCATTAAAAAGCCACTTCATTCAAAAATTAAATGAAGTGGCTTTCAACATGAAATGATTATTTATGATTTTTATCTTGATCGGTCTTGTTTTGCCCAGATTGATCAGCCTTATCCTGATCCTTTTTAGCATCATCTTTATTATTGGTCTGATCTGAATTTTGATCCTTATCCGTAGCATCCTTAGAAGAAGAATCCTGATCCTGCTTTTTAGAATCACCTGACTGAGGCTGGTCATCGCCTTTCATTTTAGTCATGGTTTCAGCCGCCATCTGTTTCAACTCATTCAGTTTCGTAGCAGCTTCATTCACCAACTCACTAATTTTGACCTTAGTATCTTCAAACTTGTGTAGCGCTTCATCTTTTAAATTTGCCATGCGATCCTGGTCAGCCTGATTTGCTGATTTATCTCCAGAACTTTGATCCTGTGCCTTTTTCGAATCATCTGAACCTTGCTCGCCGTTTTTCTGGCTGTCTGATTTGCCATTTTTTAACTCATTCAGAATCTTTTCGCCTTTTTGCAACAGCTCTTCACCAATTGCGATGGCTTTCGCTTTTAAGTCATCCATTTTGGTACTTTCAGCTTTTTTATCTGATTCATCACCATGATTAGATTGGTCATTTTTAGACGCATCTTTTTGCTCTGATTGCTGATTATCTGATGCTTTAGAGTCTTGCTGTTTATCAGAATTTTCATCAGCACCATTTTTTTGGGCTTCTAGGACTTCTTCATGCTTCTGCTTATGCTGTTTATCAATCTTGTTCTGCTTCTGCTCTTGTTCAATCTTGTCATGCAGTTCTCGTGCATGTTGTTCTTTATCTTGATTCTGTTTTGAAGTACTTGTCTGGTTATTCTGAGTCATGAGTACCCTCCTAAGGCGTCATAATAAAAATGATCAGCCAAATTTTTAGCACAAAGCATGCAATGACGTGGGTGAATTAAGCAAACTGCAACAAAGCCTGTACATGTTGTTGCTATTGCTTGCAGGAAGTAGCATCAACTTATCTCAATCGAATTTTTAAGGGTCAATTACCTGTCTATAGCCTGTTTTTGTATTCTGAATATTCGGCCTGATTTATTCCTTGTGCTTCTGTAAAAGCATTTCTTTGTAATCCCTTCTGCATCATGTAAAATTATGGCCCATTGCATAATGAATACGAATGAGAGAGTGAATCCGTGCGTAAAATCCTAGTCACCAATGCCCTTCCTTACGCCAATGGCCCGATTCATATGGGTCACTTACTCGGCTATATCCAGGCTGATATATGGGTACGTGCGATGCGCGCGATGGGTCATGACGTGACGTATGTCTGTGCGGATGATGCTCATGGTACAGCGATCATGCTGCGTGCTGAGGCAAATGGCATTTCACCTGAAGCACAGATTGCCAATGTGCAAAAAGAACATATTCGTGACTTTGACGGTTTCGGTGTGCATTTCGATCATTATGACTCTACCCACAGTGATACTAACCGCGCCCGTGCTTCAGAAATCTATATCAAAAACCGTGAAGCCGGTAATATTGCAGTTCGCCCTGTAACCCAGTTATTTGACCCTGAAAAAGGCATGTTCCTGTCAGACCGTTTCATTAAGGGTACATGCCCAAAATGTAAGGCGGAAGATCAATACGGCGATTCATGTGAAGTTTGCGGTACAACTTACAACGCGACTGAATTATTAAATCCAAAATCGACTTTAAGCGGCGCGACTCCTGTTGAGAAATCTTCGGACCATTACTTCTTTAAACTGCCAAATTTTGGTGAATACCTGCAAAAATGGACCCGTGACGAAGGCCGTCTACCCGTATCTATCGCCAACAAATTAGATGAATGGTTTGACAATGGCTTGAACGACTGGGACATCTCACGTGATGCACCGTATTTCGGCTTTGAAATTCCTGATGCGCCAAACAAATATTTCTATGTGTGGGTGGATGCGCCAATCGGCTATATGTCGAGCTTCGAGAATTACATCAAAACTAAACGTCCTGATTTAAGCTTCGATGATTTCTGGAAAAAAGATTCTAAAAATGAAGTCTATCACTTCATTGGTAAAGACATCGTTTACTTCCATGCCCTGTTCTGGCCTGCAATGCTGGAAGGTGCAGACTACCGTACACCAACCGGTTTATTCGTGAATGGCTTCCTGACTGTAAATGGTCAGAAGATGTCTAAATCTCGCGGTACCTTCATTAAAGCTGAAACTTATTTACAGCATTTGAACCCTGAATACCTGCGTTATTACTTTGCTTCTAAACTTTCTGACAAGGTTGAAGATTCTGACCTGAATCTGGATGACTTCGTTCAGAAAGTGAATTCGGACCTAGTGGGTAAAGTAGTGAATATCGCCAGCCGTTGTGCAAAATTCATCAATACCAAGTTTGACAACAAGCTAAGTGCAACTTGTGCCGAGCCTGAACTGGTTCAAAGCTTTATTGATGCTGGCGATTCAATTGCCAAAGCTTATGAAACCCGTGAATTCTCGGCAGCGATCCGTGAAATCATGGCACTTGCAGATAAAGCCAACCAATACATTGATGAGAAAAAACCTTGGGCTTTAGCGAAAATTGAAGGCGAAGAACAACAGGTTCACGATGTGTGTTCTGTCGGTATTAACCTATTCCGTCAATTGGCTGTGTATTTAGCTCCAGTGTTACCAACATTGGCTGCTCAGGTTCAGGCCTTCCTAAAACTAGCTTCTTTCGACTTTGCTTCACGTACAGAAATCTTAACAGGTCATGAAATTGCATTGTTCCAGCCATTGATGCAACGTGTTGATCCGAAAGCTGTGGCTGCGATGGTCGATGCATCTAAAGATTCTTTAGCTGCACCTGCTGCTGAACCAGCAAAAGCTGAGAAGAAAAAAGAGAAAGCCAAAGAGAAGAAAGCTGAGCCTAAAGTCGGTGAAGCTGAAATCATCACCATTGATGACTTCATCAAAGTTGACCTGCGTGTAGCGGAAGTTCTGGATGCTGCAACGGTTGAAGGTTCTGACAAGCTTTTACAACTCACGTTAAATGTCGGTGAAGCTGAACCACGTAATGTCTTCAGCGGTATCCGTGAGTTTTATAAACCGGAAGACCTGAAAGGTAAACTGGTGGTGATGGTTGCGAACCTTGCTCCACGTAAAATGCGTTTTGGTATTTCAAACGGTATGGTACTTGCGGCTGGTAATGGCGAAGGCGTTTGGGTGATTTCACCTGAATCTGGTGCTAAACCGGGTGATAAAGTTTCTTAAGATTTAGGTCTTAGATAGAAGAAAAGCCTCTACTGATGTAGGGGCTTTTTACTTAGTCTAATAAAATAATACTCAGCCAATAAAAGTTCTTCATCTTTAATTTTTTTACCATTTATACAATATATTTTCTTGTTTTTAAAAAATATATCTATAGAATTTAAACGCTTTTTTATTTTTAGAATTATTCGGGGTAAACATGAAAAAATTACTAGTTTCAGCTTTAGCAGCATCAACAATTGTATTCACAGGATGTTCAGTTCGTATGGCTGATATGACTGTAGCTTCAACGAAAAACTTCAACCTAAACTCAACTCAGTTCGTTAAAGGCGAACGCGTTAAAGGCGAAGATAAAGTTCCAGTAATTTTATTCCCTTTAGGTATTCCTAATTTCAAAACAGCAGTAGATCGTGCAATTGAAAAAGATCGTTGTGCAGTAGCACTTTCTGATGTAGTCATCACTCAACTAAATCAAGCATTTCTTGTAGGCCAAATTGGCTATCGCGTAGAAGGCACTCAAATTATTGACCGTTCTCAGCCTGAATGCAGTAAATAATTGCTTATTAAAAAAGCCTCTATCTTTAGAGGCTTTTTTAGGTCGATCTATAAATCAGATAGCACTTATTTATCAAGGAAAAATTCCCAGATGACATAGCCAATGCCGAAGCCCAGCAATGAATATAAGGTAATAATGAAAAATACAAATGCTGCATTATTTTTCTTTTTCCAAAAACTCATAGTGATACCCAAGGCTGTTTGCAATGCCCCATGTTAACGGGCTTTTTTATAAAAGTGAAATTTATCTAAGTAATTTATTTATAAAAATATTTTTAGAAAAAAACTTTTATTTTCTTAAAAAATCAATATACAGATTCAAACTGAATGCCTAGTACAGATATTCAATTCCTCTTCTCTCTTTTAAAAAAGGTAAATATTTTTATATTCTATTTTCATGCTTTACATGCTAATACATAGCATAAACTTCACAACCATAAGAATTGCCATGAATATTTTAAAGACCTCCCTCCTCACCTCTCTACTTTCATTTTCTGTTTTGGGTGTAAGTGTGAGTCAGGCTGCTGAACCTGCAACAATTGCTTTACAAAAACAAGTCGCCGGCTACTATCATCACCAAATTGGTAATACTCAGATTACTGCCCTGCTGGATGGCACAAACTACTTAAATCCATCGATGTTTAAAGGCCTAAATGATGCAGAAAAAACTGAGATTTTGAAGAAATATCATGCCGATCAAGCCAAAGGCATACAGACTTCAGTCAATGCTTTCCTGATTAATACAGGCAATCAACTGCTCATGGTGGATAGCGGTGCTGCAAGCTGCTTTGGTGCACACTTAGGGTCAATTTATAACAACCTCAAGGCATCAGGTTATCAGCCTGCTCAAGTGAGTGGTATTTTCCTGACTCATCTCCACCCTGATCATGTTTGTGGCATTTCAAATAACGGCGCAGCAAATTATCCAAATGCCACCTTACATATTTCTAAAACCGAATATGACTACTGGCTAAGTCCAAATACCGTTAAAAAACTACCGAAAGACCAGCAGGAGGGTTTCTTAGGCACCGTAGAGAAAATTAAAGCAGCCCTTGCACCCTATGAAAAAGCTAAAAAAGTGAAAGTCTTTTCTGATAAATCTTTAGCCTTTGGTGGAATCGAGTTTAAGCCATCCTTTGGTCATACCCCAGGGCATTACAGCTTTAAACTCAAAGCAGATGGTCAAGAAGTCGTATTTGTCGGTGACATCGTCCATTCACATACCTTGCAATTCGACAAACCTGAAACAGCCATAGAATTCGATGTTGATCCTAAAACTGCGGTGCAAACCCGTTTAAAGCATTTTGCTGAATATGCCAAGCAAGGCCAGACCATTGCAGCACCACATTTACCATTCCCAGGGATCGGTCATATTTACTCAAAAGATGGAAAGAGCTATCAATGGATTCCCGTACATTTTAAAGATTAATTGAATACTTCAGATTTTAGCTCCGGATGAAACCCTAATTTGTTAGGGTTTTATTTATTGGAAATATAGCTAATCAATAGCCTATATGACTTCTAAAATTTAAAACCATGATCTACTTTTGCAATTCAAAATCATCTTTCACTTATTTTTTTTAAATTTTTTCTTAAAAATCCTTTTACTTTTCATGTGCACCTTTAACACACATTTTTAACATGCCATTTTCCCGTGATAAAGCTAAATATCTAAAAAACAAAATATAAATTTAAATTTTATCTTTTCTTATGATGTCTTAGTTTGGTGCATAAAATTCTATTGTGCTTTATATCGAGTCTTGTCAGTTTCAAGAAATTCATTATCAAAATTTCCCTTGTTAGTAACTCTTTTCGAATCAGTTTGCCTCTATATACTGGATTTCTTTTGTGATTCTATGCACTAAATTGGAACGCACAATGCAAAATATAGACTTATTATTTCTCCTTCTCGGTGCAGTTCTAGTGCTCGCTATGCATGCAGGATTTGCGTTTTTAGAACTAGGGACAGTTCGCCATAAGAATCAGGTCAATGCCTTAAGTAAAATTCTCACTGACTTTTCCCTCTCCGCCATCGCTTACTTTCTGGTGGGCTACTATATTGCCTATGGTCAGCATTTTTTCCACGATGCTTCTACTCTAGCAGCCGATCATGGTTATAACCTGATGCGCTGTTTCTTCCTGCTAACCTTTGCCGCAGCTATTCCTGCGATTATCTCGGGAGGCATTGCTGAACGGGCCAAAATGCGTTCGCAGGCTTTAGCGACTTTATTTCTGGTGGCTCTGATTTATCCATTTTTTGAAGGGATGATCTGGAATGGCAACTTTGGTTTTCAGGACTGGTTGGCAGATACCTTTGGTGCCAGCTTCCACGATTTCGCCGGCTCTGTGGTCGTGCATGGCATGGGAGGCTGGATTGCTCTGGCCGCGGTCGTTTTACTTGGTGCACGTAATGGACGCTATAAAAATGATGGCCGGATTACTGCACATCCCCCTTCATCTATCCCTTTCCTTGCTTTAGGCTCATGGATTCTGATTGTCGGCTGGTTTGGCTTTAATGTGATGAGTGCACAGCGCCTGGACGCCATTTCCGGACTGGTTGCAATTAACTCTTTAATGGCAATGGTCGGTGGAACTATTGCGGCAAAAGTAGCCGGTAAAGATGACCCGGGCTTCTTGCATAATGGTCCATTAGCCGGACTAGTTGCCATCTGTGCAGGTTCTGATGTGGTACATCCACTGGGTGCATTATTTATCGGAATCAGCGCAGGCGTAATTTTTGTGAAACTCTTTACCTATACCCAAAATAAACTTAAAGTTGATGATGTATTAGGGGTCTGGCCTTTGCATGGCGTATGTGGTGCTTTCGGTGGAATTGCTGTCGGTGTATTCGGTCAGCAATGGCTAGGAGGTATGGGCGGTGTTTCTATCATTTCACAATTATTCGGTACCGTACTGGCGATTGTAGTGGCTCTGGCAGGTGGATTCCTGGTTTATGGTCTGCTGAAAGTGTTGATCGGTATTCGTCTGAGTCAGGAAGAAGAATTTACCGGTGCGGATTTATCTATTCACCGGATCTCGGCAAATTCGGAAGAAAATATTTTTTAAGAACCAAATTAAAAAAGCCCCGAATCATTGGGGCTTTTTTTATGGTCTGCGATAATTGGAAAATTACTTCATCCCAAAGATCAGCTTTAATCCCAGCACGGTCATGACCGCCCCTGCTGCACGGTCAAAACCGGCTTTAAACTTCAAATATACTCGACGTGGCTTTTCAGCAGAAAGTGCAACGGCCACCAGCGAGCACCAGCCTGCATCAATAAAGAAACATAAAACCGGTAATACAAAATAAAAGTAAGTTGGAATTTCTTTTGGCAAAAGCGCAGTAAAAATACTGGCCAATACAATGGCAATTTTTGGGTTAGATAATTGAGTAATCAAACCTGTCATATAAGCACGACGTAAGGACATCTGAGTTTGACTGTCATCGCCTGCATCGATTGGTTCTTTGGCATGCTTGATAATTTTAAAAGCCAACCAGAGCAGATATAAACCACCACAAATTTTAAGCGCCAGATAGGCAGATGGCACAGCCAGCAAAAATGCCTGCAAACCTAAAACTGCAAGCAGACCAAAAATCGCCGCCCCTGTTCCGGTACCTAAAGCTGTAAATAGGCCATGCTTACGTGAGATCGCAATTGAATTTTTCGCTACATAAATAGAAGTCGGTCCTGGGCTCATTGCACCTAACATGAGGGCAAAGGCAATTGAACCTAAAATCCAAAATGATTCCACGTGACCATCCAAACTTAAAATGAATGGCTTATTTTAAGTAAAAATAATTTATTTTGCTTTAATATTTCTACACAAATGATGCAATATTTGTGCGAAATCCGGCTATTTCTTCAATTGGTCTTGAGCGGTGAGGGATGAATCAAGCATCTTATAATCATGGTCATACACCGGAACTCCGCCAATGATCATGCTTCGTGTATCAGTTTTAGGTTTATTCAGCGGATCATCACAGCCAGATAAGCCTACTAAGAACAATACACTTAAAATCGTACAGGATAGTATTTTCATTATTCTATCCTCCTCTAAGTTCCCTATAAGATTCAGATTAGCAAATTTGTTTAAATTTTCAGCATATGAATTGTGACAATCTACGAAATTTTATTCTTAGTTTAAGGAGCTCATGATTCTGCCATCCTGCTGATTCTATTTCGCTATAATTTGCTCATTCTTAGCTTATGAAAATACCATGTTTGAAAAAATCGCCCAGCATATTCCAGACCAGCGCATCTGGCTGAAAAACAGGTTTGTAACCATACGCCGTCTGGATCTGGTGCATCCACAAATATCAGGCAACAAGTTTTTTAAACTGAAATACAATTTTCTGGAAGCACAGCAACTTGGCTTTAAAAAGCTGCTGACTTTTGGGGGCGCTTATTCCAATCATATTGCCGCAACGGCATTTGCAGCACAGCAGTTTGGCTTTGAGAGTGTCGGCATTATTCGGGGTGAAGAACTGGCTCATCAGCCTTTAAACCCCACTTTAGCGTTGGCACAACAATACGGCATGCAACTGCATTTTGTGAGTCGTGAAGAATATCGACGTAAACAGGACGCTAATTATCTAACAGCGTTAGCACAAAATTTTCCTGCACATTACATCATTCCTGAAGGCGGTACTAATACATTAGCGATTCGGGGATGTCAGGAGATTCTAAAGGACGGCGATGCACAATTTGACGTGATCTGCTGTGCTGTAGGCACTGGTGGCACGATTACAGGTTTGATTGAAGCCAGCCAGCCTCATCAACAGGTATTAGGATTTTCTGCCTTAAAAGGCAACTTCCTGAATGAGGAGGTGGCTAAGCTGACCAAGAAAAGAAACTGGTCCATTCTCGATGATTATTGTTGCAGTGGTTATGCCAAAACCACTCCTGAACTGATCCAGTTTATACAGCACTTTGAAGCTGAATATGATATTCCCTTAGAGCAAATTTATACTGGAAAAATGCTGTTGGGAATTTCAAATCTGATTGAAAAAGGCTGCTTTCCACCAGAAACAAAACTGCTGATCCTGCATACTGGTGGACTACAAGGTCGAAATATTTAAATCGCTTAAAGTTCTGATCGAAACTTAAATGCCTATCGGATTATTTTCATTGAGTGCAATTAGCCCTTTGACCAGCCGATAGACGTGCCAGACAAAGACAAGAAAAATAATCACAAAACCGATTAGAATTACGGTGAGCAGACCACCCAGAATATAGCCCAGTAAGCTGAACCAGAAGGTTTTAATCTGCCAATCCACATGACTTTCTAGCCAGGTGCCTCGCATTTCATCACGTTTAATATAATTCATGATAATGGCGATTAATGGGGTTATTCCCAGGAAAAAACCCAGTAGATGAAGAATATAGCTGATCAGATTATATTGTTTGTATGCTGCCGTATCCGTCATAAATTATTCCTTTCATTGTGATTATTTTTTAGGCATGACAAAACTATGCATGAATCCGCCAGCTGCTTCAAATTATTTATGATAAATATTCGCTAACACGCTGTAATTCGGGTAGCCCCTTTCAGGAATAGACAAAGCTGAAATAAAATTGTCTATAATGCTCCCCTTTCTTCTCCCTTGAGTGTGTCATGTCTGTTCAGCAATACGATGTTTTGGTCATAGGTGCAGGTGCATCAGGTTTAATGACGGCCTATATGGCAGCACAACGTGGTCGTAAAGTCGTAGTCGTTGAAAAAGCCAATAAGGTGGGTAAGAAAATCCTGATGTCCGGTGGTGGCAAATGTAATTTCACCAACCTCTATGTCGAACCTGAAAATTTCATCTCGCACAATCCGTATTTCGTGATTTCAGCACTGACCCGCTATACCAATTGGGATTTTATTGGCATGGTCTGTGAATATGGCATCGAGTATGAAGAACGTAAACACGGACAGCTATTCACCTTAAATGGTGCCAAAGAAATTCTGGCGATGCTGCTGTCCGAATGTGACAAAACTGGTCTGGTCGAGATCAAAACCAACTGCGAAGTGAAAGCTGTCAATACTGTGGACGATCAAGGATTTCAGGTAGCCACTTCTTTAGGATATTTTGAAGTGGAATCTGTTGTGGTTGCTTCAGGTGGCCTGTCAATTCCAACCTTAGGCGGTTCAGGCATCGGCTATGAGATTGCCAAACAGTTTGGACATCATGTCTATCCAACCCGTGCCGGTCTGGTGCCGTTTACTTTCTCGGATAGTTTCAAGGAAGTCACCACCCGTCTGAGCGGTAATGCAGTTGAAGCCACGCTGTCCAATGATTTAAACAGTTTTACTGAAGCTTTACTGTTTACCCATCGTGGTCTGAGCGGCCCTAGCTCCCTACAACTGTCAAATTACTGGGATGTTGGCCAAAGCTTTAAGGTTGATTTTCTACCAAGTGTCGACCTGTTTGATTTCTTTAAATCTAAAAAACAGAGTCAGCCTAAAGTTCTGCTACGTACACTATTGACCGAATATTTACCGAAGAGCGTAGTACTAGAATTACAGAATCTGATCTGGCCTGAAGTGGCTGAAACATTCATCGGCAATATTAGTGATGACAAGCTGGAACAGATTGCCAAACGTTTAAGTGGCTTTGAACTGAAGCCTTCTGGAACTGAAGGTTACCGGACAGCTGAAGTGACTTTGGGCGGCGTAGATACAACCGAAGTTTCATCTAAAACCATGGAAAGCAAAAAGCAGAAAGGCTTGTATTTTGTGGGCGAGATACTGGATGTGACTGGTCATTTGGGAGGTTTTAACTTCCAATGGGCATGGTCATCAGCACATGCCGCATCGGAATATGTTTAATACAGAGATGATCTGGGAAGAGAAAATACTTCGCTTATTCCAGATAATCCGTTTTAAACAGGTTGAGATTGGCCGTATTTTCTAAACGGTCAATCGTCAGTTGCATTTTCTGAGCCGCTTCCTGCAGATGTAAGGGTACTTGATCTGCCATAGGTGCCATGAATTTATGCTGAAATGTTTTCCACATCTTATTGATCTCCTTTTTCTTTATATTTTTAATGCAAGAAAAATACCAAAATCATTTTAGTATTCACTTGAATATTCTATATTTTTTAAAAAAGAAATTCTATGTATAGTGACTAGGCAGTATTTCGACTTAATTAAATTCGTCTGGATCAGGTATTTTCTTATCCAGCTCTTTTTTGGCCTGCTCATCCTGTTTGCTTTTCACAAAGACAAATCGATAAGCAGCTGTAAAAAAGCCAATGGTAATGCCTGCTATCACTAAGGGTGCTAACAGATTATTCGGTTTCTTGGCATTCATTCAGATTTCCTCATAATTAAAAAAATCGACCACTCAAGCGTGGCCGATTTTGTTTAAATAGAACAGGTTAATTCGGGTCATCTTTTTTTGGATGACTATCGACATCCGGTTCTTCTTCACCTGTAGAACCAAATGGATTATTCGCTGGCGGATGAGTTGGATCAACTTGAAGAGAATCCGGTACAGCCTGATCGACATCTGGTGTTACCTGGTCTACACCTGAAGCTTCATCATCCTGTGGTGCAGTGGTCAAGGTCGCTGGCGTACTATTGGATAAATTGGTACGCATTGGCGCATTGTCATCTTGTGATTGATCTTGATTCGGCACAATATTTTCTCCTGTAGTTGAACTGCCTGCACCTGTAGTACCACTGACATCAGCACCTAAACCTGAAGTCATGATATTAGTTTCATTTTTCAAAGGATTTGGTTCTTTAGCTTCTCGTTTAGCTTTATCGATCAAATCAGTCAGTACACGTTCTGCTGGTTGACGGCCACCGAGACCAAAGGCCAAGGCAAAAGCCACTGCAACAGCACCCAGAGTTAAACCGAAGGCCAGATTCACAATCGAGTCAGCAATGCCCATGGCACGTAGACCCATCGCAATGACCAGACCCATGATCAGTACACGAACCAAGTTCGCTAACCAGCGTGAACTGTTGTATTCACCACGTTGCACAATATTGGCAACTACATTGGCCAGCCAGAAGCCGATCACCAGGATTACAGCACCTAGCAGGATGTTTGCACCGAAGTAGATGAACATCGCGATCAGGCCACTCACCTGTTCAAAGCCTAAACGGTCCGCAGCTTCAGAAACTGCAAATAGCATGGTGAACAGTACAATCAGGTAACCCACCAGACTTGATAGTTTGGTTTTGCCCAGGAAGCGTTGTAGATCCAGTTTAGCTGGAACCTCATCTACACCTGTTCCGGCAACGACTTCAGTCACCAGACGTGCTACCAGTCTAGACACCACATAAGCCAGAATCAGGATCAGTGCAGCTGCAATGATATTTGGAATGGCATTCATGATCTCATATAGCATTGCAGTTGCTGGCTGAGAAATGGCTTCAATACCCAGTGCTTCAAATGCAATGATTAATGACGTAATAATTACGACTGCGAAGATGAATGAACCAATCAGTTGAGCGACATTTGAGTTTTTGAAAATGCCGACTTTCTCAGCTTGATGTTGAATATTCAAGCTGTTGAGCAAACCTTCAACTATACCGCGAACGATTTTTGCCAGAATGTATCCGACAAATACAATAACTGCAGCAATGAAGATATTAGGCAGATAACTTACGACATCAGTTAGCATGTTCTGCACAGGTAGTAGTAAACCGTGTAGACCTAGAATCGACAAGACAATTGGCAAGAACAGCAGTAAAATCAGCCAGTAAACAATTTCACTGATATTTTGGCTAATCGGGCTGACACCGACTTCAGCACTCAGCTTTTCATCCAGCTGGGTGCGATCAAGCATTTTTTGCAAGCCGACTTTGACCAGATTCGCCACAATCCACCCGACAAAGGCCACAGCAACAGCCGCCAGCAATTGTGGAATAAAGAGCAGGAACTGCTGGATCATATTACTGAACGGTCCGCTCACTGCTGTCAGATTCAGTACGTTAAGTGCACCGATAACCGCAATAATCAGAATAATCCAGAACACAACACGAGCGATAATACTCTCGACATTAGAGCGATGTCCTGTCGCTGCATTTAAGTGTGTATTGGTCCCTAGTTTTTGCAAGATTTTTTTAACACCTGCCGAGACGAGTAATGCAATAATCCAACCTAGGACTAATATGGCAATTGCACTAAGAATTGGATGAAACTGATCCCAGTAGTACATGGCATCATAGCCACCACGTGGGCCTCTCATATAATCATTCATGTTTTCTGCCCTCTTTGTTATTACGCTATTTATCTGAATTCACGAGCTTATTTTTGAAATCTTCAGCTCTTTCCGATTGTTTATAAAGTTTGGACTTCCTGTGCTTAGCTTGCCTGGAGATACAGAGCTTTGAAAAACATCACCACCTATTGCAAAAAAGCCCTAGTCATGAACCAGAGCTTTTTTTAACAATCTCAATTATTGGGTGGCCTGTTGAGCATCAGTTGCAGTGGCTTCTGCTGTATCTTGTGACATTTCGCCTACAGTGGCTGTTGCTTCTGTCATCGCATCATCTGCAGTAGCCATTGCTTCATTGCTTTCACCGCCTGGAGTAGCCGCCGGACTACCATTATTGGCAGGGGCTTCAGTCGCTGGTACTGGTGTATTAGGCTGGGTCGCAGGCGCATCTGGCTTCACATCTGCAAACATATAGAACAGGACTGCCAGTAAAAAGATACCGACCAAAATCAGGATATAGACAGGAATGCGCTTCTTCTGCGTAATTGCTGCCTGATCATGCAAAGGTGGTTTTTTATTAAAATCATCAACCATGACCATTCTCACTCTTTCTTATTCATAAGTAGATTTTTATCATAACAAGCAGTTATCACAGCTTCTGTGACAAAAGATGGTGAGATAGTGAATGGATGTAAGTTATATGTATGAGTCTGATGAACTTGGTATTAGTTTCAAAAAAAGGCATTTTCTAGCCTGAACATACTATGGTCTTATGGTTAGAAACTCTCTTCCGAGACAATTGATACTGGCAGTTTTTAGCTGATTTATCAGGAATTGAATTATCTATAAAATAAACAATATACCACTATGATTTTATTAAATTTTAAGCACATTTTAAGTGGGCTAAAACATGCTGTAAAAATACCGTTTTTCAATATACCTGCTACTTTGCGCAAAATACGTTATAATTATCCACCTTATTTTTCATGCACCCGAGTTTTATGGCGTACCGTCAACAGAGTGTATCGCTTGATCTTGACACTGACGTCACACATCAATGTGCTTTGCACTACACTCGTGATCAGCATCTGATTGGAATCATTGAATTTAGCAAACCGAGCTTTATGCTACGCTGGCAAGATCTGGAATATTTCCGCCGCCGTACTGAAGAAATGTCGGTAATGCCTTTTCCGGACTGCATTAATGCCATGGTCATTGATGTACGGAATGTTGCGGCCTGGCTAGATAATGACGTTCCGATTATTCCATGGCGCCTACTGGAAGAAGATTGCCCGGTACGTCTAGTTGTGCCTGCGGATCGGATCGAGCATTATGCCGGTTTCTTTGAGCCGACCTGGTTAACGACCGATACAGATACTGCCATTCAGGAAATCCGTGACTTTATGGATATGTTTGTTCACTAATATGACAGTATGAAAAAAACCTCCATGACGGAGGTTTTTTTGTACCTAAAAAAATAAAAGTCCCCCTTTAACAAAGGGAGATTTAGGGGGATTCTTTTTAACTTTAAAATATTTTCAGTTTTAATCCATTTCTAATTTAAAGAAGGATGTAACTCCCTTTCCTTTTAAGCGATGAGCAGCACTGCTGCGCAAGGGAGAGGTAAAAGCCCCTCCTTTGCAAAGGAGGGGTTGGGGAGGATTCAAGAACTGACAAATAATCTAACTTTAATCCCTCCTAACCTCCCTTTTAGAAAGGGAGAAACTCTAAAGAAATTACCAATAATTCTCTACCGCAATATTTCCTTCACCACGACGGTTCATAGTCAGGCCACGTGCTTTTAGCGCTTCTTTGGTATCTTCAACCATTTCCGGATTACCACAGAGCATCACGTGACTGGTTTCAGGATTAAGCTGAAGTCCTGCTGCCCGTTCAAGTTTCCCATTTTCAATCAGGATCGGTAAACGATGGTGAAGTGCTGCTTCAGGATCACGAGTAATGATTGGAATAAATTTAAAGCCAGTATGATCTTCGCCAAAGGTCTCGGCAATTTCCTGAATACGGTCGACATAAGCCAGTTCGTCTTGCGTACGGACGCTATAAACCAGGTTAATATGTTTATATTTATTCCAGATTTCAAAGTCTTGCAGCATGGATAAAAATGGTGCCAGACCTGTACCTGTGCCAAGCAGCCATAAATCTTGTGGCAATGGCAATTGATAACGTGCCAAAGTCAGATAACCATAGGGAATTTTCTCTAAGTAGAGTTCATCGCCTACTTTAAGATGTTGTAAATTCGAAGTAAATTTCCCTTCCGGAACCACAATCGAAAAAAATTCCAGCGTTTCATCAAAAGGCGATGACACGACTGAATATGCCCGAACGACCAGTTCATCCCCCACTTTCAAGCCAATACGCGCAAACTGTCCTGCCGTAAACTTGAAATGCGCAGGTCTGGTCATGGTGAAACTAAACAGCGTATTGGTCCAACGGTGTACAGATAAAACCTTTTCTAAGCTAAATTTTTCAATAGACATGATTCAAACGTGGCATCAAAGACTATGCTCATGGTAGCATGACAGCATAATTTATTAATATTTTTTAAATGTTAAGGCTCTATTCATGCGCATGACTTTACGCCAGTTGGCTGTTTTTGTAGCAGTTGCTCAAGAAGGCACCGTCACCAAAGCCAGTGATGCAGTCAAACTCACCCAAAGTGCGGCGAGTATGGCTTTAGCAGATTTAGAAGATGGTCTTGGCGCGCCTTTATTCGACCGTCTTGGTAAGCGTTTACAGCTCAATGACTTAGGTCGTTTTCTTCTCCCGCAAGCTCTTGAAATCCTTGGCCGCTGTGAAGCTTTCGAGCAGGCAGCCAAAGGTGAACTGCAAAGCATTGACCTTCGTCTCGGTGCGACGCTGACCATTTCCGACTATCTGATGCCAGATCTGATGGCGGATTTCCTGAAAATCCAGCCACAGGCTCACTTGCAACTGCAGGTCGGCAATACCCGTCAAATGATCGAAGCCGTAAATCAGTTCCAGCTAGATTTGGCCCTGATTGAAGGTTCTTGCCATTTACCACAACTGCAATGTATTCATTGGCGCGATGATGAACTGGCAGTATGCTGTGCGCCGGATCATCCTCTAGCTCAGCTAAACCGTCCGCTCACTGCTGAAGATTTTAAATCGGTTGAATGGATTTTACGTGAAGAAGGTTCAGGAACTCGTGAAGTCTTTGATAATGCCATTTTAAAAGATGTACCTGATGCCAATATTCGTCTGACTCTAGGTCATAATGAAGCGATTCTGAAGATTGTGGCAGGTGGTTTAGGGATGTCCTGTATTTCCAAGCTGGCGATTGAACCTTTGCAGGAAAAAGGTCAACTGGTCATTCTGAATACTCCATTCTGGTCACTCACCCGTCCTTTATTTATGCTGGTACACCGCCAAAAATATCAAGGACCAGGTCTTAAAGCCTTTATGAAATTCTGTGAAGCATAAATTTCACTTTCAATAAAAAAAAGCGCCTTTTGGCGCTTTTTTTTATTTACCGATGTCCAAATTGGCTTTCACATGGGATCCCATCGCCATCACCATCCATTTTGGTATTTGGACAATTTCTTAAAAAGTATAAAGCTTCTTCATATGAACTCATTTGACTACAATGCTGTCGTCCATCACAGCTAAAATTCTGCTGTACTTGTGGTTCTTCAACTATACGTTGCACTTCTACTGGCTGTATTCTGCTGCTTTGCCAATCCTGATATTTGTTATAAACCGCATAGGCTAAGCCAATCATAATCAGAAATCCAATGTAAGTGCTAAAGCTACTTTTCTTCTCTTGAGATTGTTTTCGTTGAGTAATACGAGGCTTATTTTCTAATGCTCGTGACTGAGGCGTATGTCGAGGGGTTTCCGTTTTGAGATCCAAACGCACAATATTGTCTGCTTTAAACTTGCCTGCATCCTGTACTTTGAGAAACTTTAACCTTTCCCCAACTTTTGGTGGCACATTCTTATTTGGAAAGTCTTTAATATGGAAGAATAAATCTTTTGACTCACCCGCTATCTCAATAAAACCAAAACCTCGTTCTTCGTTATAGGTCTTGATCTTCCCCTCTAAAAACATAATTCACTCTATTGTTTGATATTTTTAACTATTGTATTCAAAAAGCGTTTTTAATTCTAAAAATAAAAAAGCACCGTAAGACATTGCTGTCCCACAATTTTTCACAAGAGGAAGCTCAAATGAGCTTCCTCTTGTTTTATGGGTATTTTATCGGGTGAAAATAAAGCTTTTAAAGTTCTTCTTTCAAACAAATTCACTTGAATTATTC
>NZ_VPDL01000019.1:0-64143 GCF_013417705.1 Acinetobacter sp. YH12235
AGTGATGGGAGAGAATGTTCAAGAGTGGATTCTAAATGTTCAGATAAAGACATAAAAAAATGAGCGTATTTACATACACTCTTTTTTACTACATTTTACTAAAATTTGCTTAACTGACTGGCATTACTTTGATGAGGAGCTTTTTTATTTTATTCAAACTTTTAAATCTGATATGGGACATTAATCTTTGCGGTAGCAGGATAGTCCAGAAATTTTTCCTGCACCTGGGTTTTTAGATATTCTGAGCGCCATTGTTGTGGTGTTTGAGCCGTCCACTGCTTGAAGGCACGCTGAAATGCGCTCTGCTCAGAATAGCCAAGCAGCATGCTGATTTCCTGCAGACTCAGATGAGGGTCTTTCAGATATTGCATGGCCATCATGCAGCGGATTTCCTGCATACGCTGCTGATAGGTCTGACCCTGTTTTTGCAGGTAACGTTGTAGCTGACGTACAGAAAAATTCATCTGTTTGGCGATATGTTCAATCTGGAACATATTTTTCTGCAGACCCACCAGAATCGCCTGTTGCAAGCGTTGATCAATCTGGGTGGAGTTCGGGAGTTTTTCCAGCACCGCTTCTGCCTGTTGCATCAGTAATTTCTGTAAGGTCTGATCACCTTTCTTTAAAGGCGTAGACATTTCACTCACAGGAATCAATACCTGATTTTTGGCCTGACCAAAACGGACCTTGCAGCGGAAATACTGTTCATAGACCGCAATATTTTTATTGACCGGATGTTGAAAATGGACTTCATGCAGATGCAGTTGATGCTGGTCAAGAATGCTTGAGCGAATAAATTCTGTCATGAGCGCGATAGCAATCTCATCTGTGAGTTGCGTACTCACTTTAAACGGAATCTCGCTCCAGGAAATAGACAGGTAATCTCGATCCAGACTGACCTGTAAAGGACTGCCATCATAGATCAGGCGATGATAGTCATGATAACGCATAAAGGCTTCGCCCAGCGTTTCACTGGATAATGCCAGATAGCCAATAATACCCAGATGCTTGGCTTGCACCAGTTGCGCGATTTCCAGGCCGAGTGCTGGCCGCTGCAACTCCTGGTCCAGCTGGCTGAGCAGATCACGCCAGAGAATATAATCAAAACGCTCCAGGTTCTGGATCGCAAACAATTTCTTGGGAATGTCCAGTTGTTTGAGCTGGTAATAGTCCAAAAGCAAATGTCCTAAACCACCATATACCGAACCGACATAATCTTGGGGAACGTGCATTTTTTAATTCTTTTGTTCTGTCGTTTTTTGTCAATGATATTGAAATTATCGGTCAATATCTAGCCCTTTGTTTGACCTATAGTGTAAACAAACAGGGAGGAAAAGATCATGTGGAAAGGCTTTCTAGCAGGACTGGTCGTAGCCAATGGCTTTGAATGGTTTGCGCATAAATATGTGCTGCATGGTACGCATCGAGCAGGGCAGACGCGTTATAGCCCAGTGCCGGACAGCATGCGTTCACATTGGGAACATCATCGTGAAGTTCGCAAGACCAGATTTTCTGATTATGCCTATGTGGAAGGTTTGAAAAACTGGCGAATCCGCAATGAAATCGGTTCACTGGCCGTCGCAGCAAGCGTATTCGGGCTGGCTTTTTATCCCTTGTCCAAAGGTATGTTTTTGGCCACGCTGTATAGTGCAGGCAATTATTTCTATATGCATCGGCGAGCACATCTGGAGCCAGAATGGGCCAGAAAAAAAATTCCTTGGCATTATGATCACCATATGAATAGTAACCAAGACGCCAACTGGTGTGTAACCAAGCCCTGGTTTGATTATTTGATGGGAACCCGGGTGATTTCCTCAGCAGATTTACAGGAAAAAAATCCCCTTGGTATTGTCTTGCCGGAACAGATCTCTATGCGCTTAACCCACTTAACCCAGCGTTATTTCCCGGCTAAATGGGCTAAAGATCGTGATTAAATAACTTAAAATTCGAGTAATCTGCCACATAAAATGTTAACCATTTCTCACTTTGGTTAACCCTGTCGTGATTTGTCAATAAATTCTGCATATATTGTCAATATTGCGCTCAGGATTTCACCTATATTTGCGTCTGTTGATGATTGAAAGTCTTATCAACCTGCATACAGATTGAGTTATATTGTAAATGTCAAAGATACCAAGTGCTGTAGTTCTTCTTGGTTTTTATAGGGAGTCGCAAGACTCCTTTTTTTTTGTCCAGAATTTAAATGATTTCTAAGAATAATGCATAAAAAAAGAGCGTGATATTCACGCTCTTTTTCATTTGAAGGCTGTCGTTTAAAGACGCATTTCAATACCTTGAGCAGCTAGATAAGCCTTGGCCTCAGGAATGGTATGCTGGCCAAAGTGGAAAATAGAGGCGGCAAGTACTGCATCGGCACCACCATGGATAATCCCGTCAGCCAGATGCTGCAAGTTGCCTACGCCACCAGAGGCAATCGTTGGTACAGTGACGCGGTCATTGATAGCACGCATGAGTGGAATGTCATAACCTGCTTTGGTGCCATCGGCATCCATAGAGGTAATTAACAGTTCGCCTGCGCCGTAGCTGGCCATTTTTTCTGCCCATTCCAGGGCATCAATGCCGGTCGGTTTGCGTCCGCCGTGGGTAAAGATTTCCCATTTATTCTCGCCAGTTTTTTTGGCATCAATCGCTACCACGATACATTGCGCGCCAAAACGCTGTGAGGCTTCCTGTACAAACTCAGGGTTGAAGACGGCTGCCGAGTTGATGCTGACTTTGTCTGCACCTGCATTTAATAGTAGACGAATATCTTCGACTTTACGCACGCCACCGCCTACGGTAAGCGGTACGAATACAGATTCAGCCATACGCTCAACGGTACGGTAAGTGGTGTCGCGTCCATGATGTGTAGCGGTAATATCAAGGAAAGTAATTTCATCGGCACCTTGTTCATTATAACGGCGTGCCACTTCTACCGGGTCACCCGCATCACGAATATCAAGGAACTGAACACCCTTGACTACGCGACCGTTGTCGACGTCCAGACAAGGAATAATACGTTTAGCTAGCATAAATTTTTCCAATTATTACAGCCGATTATGAAACTCACCCACGCAAGCGCTACACCTTGGTAGATGGAAACGGTATTCTAGCAAAAATATGTAAGTTTTTTCGCAGGTTTTCTATGTCGGTTTATACCACTTTGACTTTAAAGGAAGTTCAGGATTTCGCAGCACCTTATGGACTTGAGGTGATTGATCTGATTCCCATTCAAGGAGGTATCCAGAATACGAACTATTTTCTGGTCTGCGAAAACCAGCAATATGTGCTGACCGTTTTTGAAGATATGGATGAACAGGCCGCTGGAGAACTGGTGCCGGTCTTGCAGCATCTGGGTCAGGCAGGTCTGGCCGTACCTGTGCCTTTATCCCACTCAGGCAAAGCCATTCATACGCTAAAAAATAAGCCGGCACAAATTGCACCACGCATGATGGGCGAGCATCCGATGCCATCTACCGTTGCGCAGGCGGAAGCGATTGCCATTGCTCAGGCCAAAATGCATGTCGCACTGAAAGATTTTAAACTTGAGCGCGCCTTTGTCCGTGACCATGCCTACTGGTATAACGTAGCACAGGAAATTAAACCGAGTCTGAACGCAGCAGATAAAGTCTTACTGGGTAAACTTCTGGGCCTGTATGAAGCTTTAACCGCAGTATATCCGGATCGTCCACGTGGCTTTATCCATTCGGATCTGTTCCGTGACAATACCCTGTTTGAGGGTGACCAACTGAAAGGTATTCTGGACTTTTACGAGCTGAATAAAGATGAATTCCTGTTTGATATTGCAATTACTTTAAATGACTTCTGTACCAATTATCCGGAAGTTACTTTAAATGAAGAAAAGGCCAATGCCTTTTTAAAAGCCTATGAAACTGTGCGTCCATTGACTGAGGATGAAAAATCATGTCTGGAGCTTTACCTGGCAATGGCTGCGGGCCGTTTCTGGATGATGCGTTTACAGGTGGCACAGAAAAATGCTGCTGAAGGCCGCACCGGTGAAGATATTCTGCAAAAAAATCCGGAAGAGATGCGTAACATGCTGATTGAACGTTTAAAATTTGTGACAGCTTAAATTAAAAATAAACAGGAACAGGCAAAATGCGCGATCAGGGACGTTTGGTAGAATGGTTTGATGACAAAGGCTATGGCTTTATTCAGCCCAATGATCCGGCCAAAGATCGCGTGTTTTTGCATATCAAAGATTTTGCCCGTCCCGGTCCACGGCCAATTGTTGGTTGTGCGCTAGATTATCTGGTGATTCTAGATGAGCAGGGACGTTATCGTGCCCAGCAGGTTATGTACCTGAAAGCATCACAAACCAAAACGGCAAAAACAAAAACTAAAACATCAGGCCGAAGCCAGCCAGAAAAACTACAGCCGATGCAGGTTGCTTCTGTGGCCTATATTTTGGTACTGGCAGGACTCAGTTTAGCCGGCTTATTGAGTGGAATGATCCTGTTACTGGTGAGCCTGATGAATGTCCTCAGTTACTGGCTATATGCCCAGGATAAGGAAGCGGCACAACTGGGCAATCGCCGTATTCCTGAAAACACCCTGCATTTGGTAGCTTTTCTGGGAGGATGGCCGGCAGCCTGGCTGGCACAGCAAAAATTACGTCATAAAACACAAAAACAACCCTTCCGGCAAATTTATTTTTGTACTATAGCTTTTAACATCATTTTGATTATATGGCTGATTTCTCCCTTTAACAGCCTGAATATCTAGAAACAACCACAGGAGCGTAGATGAACTATTCAATTGATAAAGACTCAAATCGCACGCTAACCCTGATTCTTTATATCTTATATATCGTGGCCATTTTTAGTGGTGGCTTGCTGGCAGTGATTGCACTGATTATTAACTATGTGAAGCGCTCGGATGTACGAGGCTCGATTTTTGAAAGCCACTTTACCTGGCAAATCCGCAGTTTCTGGTGGTATCTGTTCTGGAATATTGTAGCCTTTGTGCCGTTCCTATTCCTGTTCTTTACCCATGAAGATCCGGACCTGTTTGCAGGGGTTGCTTTTGGTGCATCCACTTTCTGTCTGGTTGTGGTCTTTGTTTCCTGGATCTGGATTGTCTATCGCGCGATTCGCGGCATTATGCGTCTGAATGACAATCGACCGATGTATACCAAATAAGATTAGCTATATTTATTTCTCTAGATAAAAAACTCTCCCTTTTCTAAGAGGGGGAGTTCATAAGCTTAGGAAAGATCTTCCTTCAACTCTTCTATTTTTTCTTTTCTAAAAAACTTTGGCTTCCATTCGCTGGCAATCACCCCAAGTACCACCATCAATCCGCCTAGAAGTGCCAGCGCAGGCAAACGTTCTCCCGCCATACGTCCAAATAAACTTGCCCAGATTGGTTCACCGGCATAAATGATCGCAGCTTGAGAAGGATCTACCATTTCCTGTGCCCAGTTCATTACCAACTGAATACAGGCACTGGCAATACCGAGACCGACCAGAATACCTGCCAGATGCCAGTGAAAGTCAGGTAACTGAGATTCACCCAGTATCGGTGCCATCAGAAAACAAAATAACGAGGCAAAAATGAGTTGTAGCACGGTGACACGCCGAGTATTCACCTTCGGAGCAAAATGACTGATAAAAATAATCTCAAGCGCAATGGCAATCGAGCCGAGCAAAGTCAAAGCCTGACCAAAATTCAGCTGAATGGCACCAAAGCCATTACCGGTTAAAAACACCAGACCGAGAAAGGCAAACAGGGCACCGACCCAGGTCATGAAATATGGTTTTTTACGGAACAGTAGCCACAGCAGTAGAGGCACTAAGGGAACATATAGCGCAGTCAAAAAGGCCGATTCACTGCTGCTAATCGTTTGCAAGCCCACCGTTTGTGTTCCATAACCGATCGCAATCACAGCCCCAATGATGGCACCCGCTGCCACTTCTTTAAGCGTCATGCCTTTCAAGTGCTTCAGCGACAGCAGAGTTACGGCAATTGCCGCCGCTGCAAAGCGTAATCCGACAAAGATCACCGGACTACTAAAATTCAAACCATATTGTACGGTGATAAAACTGCCGCCCCAGATAATCGTAATCAGGATCAGAGCAAGTTGAGGAACTTTCGTCCTCCAGGTAGAGGATGTTTGGGAAACAGATGTCGACATGGGAGAGAGGATCAAAAAAATTGAACAATAAAAAAAGAGGTCCACAGACCTCTTTTTCAGCAGACGCTATTATAGCGCTTCTTGTTCATCCAGCAATAATTGTGCTTCACGTAGATTTAAAGTGCCTTCATAGATCGCACGACCGGTAATCGCACCTAAAATGCCAGGCTGATCTTTCAGGTTACGCACGTCATCCATATTGGTTACACCACCTGAAGCAATTACAGGCAGACCTGAATATTGTGCCAGATGTACAGTTTGCTCAATGTTGACACCCTGCATCATGCCATCACGGGCAATATCGGTATAAACAATACTAGACACGCCAGCATCCGCAAAACGTTTTGCCAGATCAGTCGCTTTTACATCAGTCACATTCGCCCAGCCATCGGTTGCTACCATGCCGTTCATGGCATCGATACCCACAATAATATGGCCTGCAAATTTTTTGCATGCTTCTTCCACAAATTCAGGATTTTGCACTGCTTTTGTACCAATAATCACAAAAGATACACCTGCTTCCAGATAATGCTCGATAGTTTCCAGTGAGCGGATTCCGCCACCAATCTGGATAGGCAATTCTGGCTGTGATTTGGCAATGGCTTCTACCACTGGCTTATGAATCGGTGTACCTGCGAAAGCACCATTTAAATCTACTAAATGCAAGCGGCGAGCGCCTTCATTTACCCAATGCTGTGCTGTTGCCACCGGATCGTCAGAAAATACGGTATCGTCTTCCATACGACCTTGTTTTAAACGGACACATTTGCCATCTTTCAGGTCAATTGCAGGGATGATCAGCATGCTTTCGCTCCTTGCTTAATCTTTAGAATGAATTTCAGTGAGTTCATCTTAGCAAATAAAGTCGAAATTTCTAACTCTTAAACGGTATGAAAAAAGAAAACCTGTCTGAAGATATGCTGGAGTGACAGGATTTTATTCTTCAATTTTTTTATTCTTTGCAATACTCCTGATGGAGTCTGATATCAAAATGATATTTCGCTAGAAAACTGATCTTCTGTTTGTTCAAATTTTTGAATGCGGGCGAATTTTCAATTTTAGTGAAGTATTGGGAACTTCCTTAGGACCCAAGCCACGGTGCAGCAATTCTTCAAAGACCAGTAAAGGTGCATAGGCATCTGCAGCCGCATATTCAATTTGTGCCTGACTGAGATGTTTTTTCGCCCAGTTCGATGTCGTAACCCGTTTTGATTTAGGAAAATTCACCTGAAATAGCAAAGCCATCGCATTTTTTAATCCAAGAGGATTTTTAATGCCGAACGCACCAAAGCACTTTGACAGTTCAATCACACTGTTCAGCTCAATGCCTCTTTTACGGAAAAGATGCGCATCATTTTTCAGGCCAAAACCAACTTTAATCTGGTCTCGATTGGCAAAAATCGGTTTCAGAAAATCCCAAATGGCAGCATTCATCTGAAACAGGTAGGCCTTTTCCAGAGTGGCCAGCTGAATCAGATGCGGACCAGTAGAAACTTCACCGACCTTGAATGTGGGTTTAGATTCAGTGTCCAGACCAAAGACCGCGATCTGCTCAAGTTCTTCGCGTAGAGCTTCACATTGCTGAATGCTGTTAATCACCGCAATATTTTCAGGCGCGATATTTTGAAAAGGTGGAAAAGTCGCTATTGCCTCTTTACTCGGCAGAATATCGTTAAGCTGGGTATCCATGATTAAAGCATCTTCCATTGATGAATATTCAGGTTGAATAGAGCATACCTTAGAGAAGGAAGCTTGGATGTGAATTATTTTTCAAAAATAAAATTTTAAGCTGTAGCCCATAAAAAAGCCCGCATGATGCGAGCTTTTTGAATGTATTGGATTAGATATTCCAATCCACAAAGTTTTTTAGCAATTGAAGGCCTGCAGTATGGCTCTTTTCCGGATGGAACTGGGTCGCAAACAGGTTGTCTTTATGCAGGGCAGTACAGAAATCAATACCATAGTTACAGGTCGCTGCCACGATGCTTGGATCTTGTGGTTCCACATAGTAACTGTGCACGAAATAGAAACGTGCATCCTGAGCAATGTCTTTCCACATTGGATGGCTTGGATCGGCCTGATGTACCTGGTTCCAGCCCATATGCGGTACTTTTAAACCTGCCATTTCCGGGAAGTGTTTGACTTCACCGGCAAAAATGCCCAGTGCATCCGCACCGCCATTTTCTTCGGAACGTTGCATCAGGGCCTGCATACCGACACAGATGGCCAATACCGGTTTGTTGAACACGGCATTACGTACGACTTCATCAATTCCAGCTTCATGCATGCCTTGCATACAGTCACGCATTGCACCTACACCCGGAAAAACGATTTTGTCGGCTTGGGCAATCAGTTTTGGATCATTGGTTACATCTACCGTTGCACCGACGTGTTCAAGTGCTTTGGCTGCTGAGTGTAGGTTTCCCATGCCATAGTCAAGAAGGCCAATACGGGTCATTACAAGGTACCTTTGGTTGAAGCAACAGTATTCGCAGCACGTGGATCAACTTCACATGCCATACGCAGTGCACGGGCAAACGCCTTAAATACACTTTCGATCTGGTGGTGACTGTTTTTACCTTTCAGGTTATCAATGTGTACAGTCATCAGCGAGTGGTTGACAAAGCCCTGGAAGAACTCAGAGAACAGGTCTACATCAAAACGGCCAATCATGGCGCGGGTAAATGGAATGTCCATAAACAGACCCGGACGGCCAGACAGATCCACCACGACACGGCTTAAAGATTCATCAAGCGGCGCATAGAAGTGTCCATAACGACGTAGGCCCTTTTTATCACCCAAAGCCTGAGCGAAGGCCTGACCTAAGGTAATACCACAGTCTTCTACGGTATGATGGTCATCAATTTCCAGATCTCCATCACAATGAATATCAATATCGAACAGACCATGTCGCTTGATTTGATCAATCATATGATCTAAAAATGGAATACCAGTGTTTAAAGTGCCTTGACCAGTACCATCGAGGTTCAAACGAACTCGAATTTTGGTTTCGTTGGTATTTCTTACCACTTCACTGATACGATCTGTCATAGACACGTTCCTCAAATACGTCAAAATGATTGATGTAGAAAATATTTTCGCCGTGACGACGTCACCGCATATTAGATTGCTCAGGAGGGTTTATCAATGCCTATTACCGTACATGCTTATACTTCTCTAGAAAACGACGAAGTGCGCAGCCAGCTTGAGCGACTGTATGACACTAGCCCTGAATTTAGTGATGGGGCAGATGCCATTGAACATCTAGAGCAAAACCTTGCACAGTATACCTTACTTTATACCGCAGAATTTAACACCAAAATCATCGGCGCCATCTGGTGCACAGGACAAGGCGAAAGTCGAACCCTGGAAAACATTGTGGTGCATCCGGCCAACCGTGGACGCGGGGTTGCAGAAAGGCTGGTGAGTGAGGCATGCCGCATGGAAGAGGAAAAAGGAGTAAAAGCATTCGTACCGGGATGCGGGGCCATTCACCGATGTCTGGCAAATCTTGAAAAAATTTAAATATAGATAAATTTCAAGCAGCCTTCGGGCTGCTTTTTTTGTAAATACCAGATTCAATTTGTTTTATTAGTCAGGTATTTGCTGAAAATATTGCTGTATAAATACGCAAATCGATGGAAAAGTAAACATTTGATGATTTTTATACGTTATGTACTTGACGATTAAGAGCTGAAACTGTTTAATACGCGACATCGGCGTGATAGCTCAGTTGGTAGAGCAACGGATTGAAAATCCGTGTGTCCCCAGTTCGATCCTGGGTCTCGCCACCATATTCAAAACGATTTTAAAGTTTTCAATCCCTGATCCCATCAGGGATTTTTTTTAGGCCAAAATTCAGACACTCAATCTTTTTTTTCATAATTTCGATTGACTAATGTGTCCAGATACGGCTTAATACACCGCATCGGCGTGATAGCTCAGTTGGTAGAGCAACGGATTGAAAATCCGTGTGTCCCCAGTTCGATCCTGGGTCTCGCCACCATATTCGAAAAAACCTCAAACAATGTTTGAGGTTTTTTTTCGCCTGTGATTTTTGATTCAGCCTAAGAATTAACTTGTTTTGCCATTCATCTGAGCAGGAATGAGTTCTCAAAATAATCAAGGTAATCTAATAGATAATTAAATACAGACTTTAGCAACCGATAAAGGCACTCAGGTTGTGAAATTTGAAGTAGGGGGAAAGCCCATGAATAGTCTAAAAACATCTTTATTTGGGATTCTGTTAGGTACATTGAGCATAGCAGTACATGCAGAAGAACAGAAACCGGTACTTACCTTACCGACGATGACCATTATGGCTGAACCTGAAATGAGTAATGAGACTGGCTATGTCCCGTTTATTGAGAATGAAGCCAATCGTCTTGCCTTGCAGCATCAGGTAATCCGGGGAACTAAGGATGCAGAAAATTTTATGGTCAATCCAAATGTGCTGGCAAACCTCGATATTAAGCCGACCCAAGCTCCAGATTTGAGTTTACTGTCACCTGCACTGCAACAGTATGTGATGACCATTGCCCAGGGCTTACAATCTGGTGATCCAACCCAGGGGCTATATACACTGCTGGAGAATGTCGGGATCGATCGTAGCAGCAGCTTGCAACCAGGACGCGGTCTTCAACTACAGATTAATCTGGACAAGGTGAATCTGGGCTTATTAGAAAACTACAACAATCCATCTCCTGTAGCGCAATTTCCAAGATCTCCTTAAAGGATGAGCCAGTAATGCAAATCAATCCCCATATTGGGGATTTTTGCTTTTTTAAATCTAACTTCTGAATAATTCATATTTTTTAGGAGCTTTGCTCCTGATTTGCTGGTTGGCTTTATGAGGGTGTAATGGATTCGATTGACCGTTTATCAAACTTAACAATAAGAAGCTGTATTACTTGTAAGATTTAATCTGACGCTTTCCCTTTTCCAACCGAGGGGTAATAAGATGAATCTCCTAAAATCCATTCAAAGCTTGGGCCTGATGCTGACCTGTACTGCTTTTACTCTCCCTGTACTGAGTCATGCAGCTCCTGCTCATTCTGAAGCAACCATACTTCCCACCTTAACTGTCATGGCAGAGCCTGAAATGCGGGCTGTAACTGAAATCACGCCTTATCAGGAAGGTGCCAGCCAGCGTAAGGCTTTGCAGATGCGCCTGATGAAAATTGAACGCGATATCCAGGCTTATAGTGTCGATGGTGATGTCGTTGCAAATATTGACATGGGGGCAGCAGCGCCTAATCCAGATCTGGACAGTCTGCCTACTGTGTTCCGGGAATATGTACTGGCAGTAGCGCAAGGCTTGCAGTCCTCAGATCCAAGAAACGGAATCTATGTGATTTTGCAACCTTTCGGTATTGACCGGAATGCAACCAATGTCCAGATCGTCCGGGAACAGTTTGATCCGAATCGGCTTGAGCTCAGGCTGCCTTTTGGTTCACGCTAGCACACAATCCGATGGGCCAGGCTGATCAGGTCAGTCAGTTTCGGTATAGCCAGATCACGTCATGAAGAAAGGGTGGGTTAAAAACTTATTTCCTTTCTTCAGGCTTTTTACTGGATTCATTTTTTCAGTATTGAGGAAGCACGTTCACAAATGTGAAAAGCTCTATGTCTTGAATTATGCTGGAAAAATAAGCATAGTGTAAAAAATCAACAAGATCTGGATGACAGACCTGGAGCGTGTAGATGCCCCGTGTTTTTATGATTATCGCTGGAGTGGTACTGGCAATTTTGATCTGGTTATTTTATCAAAATTCTGTAGAGCAGAAACAGCAGGCCGATTTGCAAGAATATGAAACGGTACTGGAAGAAAAAACTGGATCTATTTTGCAACAGGCACAGGATTGGTCTAAACCGATTCAGATTGATCTGGAAGATGATCGTCTGGATGGGGATTATGCCGTGATGGCCCAATTTATTCTGGGTCAGATGCGTGATCGTGCCGAGGCTCGCAATCAGTATTTACGTGACCTCAAAGCAGCGGACTGGGATCGTTTTCTGGACATTGACCGTTTAGCCAAAGATCAAGCCCAAGACTATAAAGAAACCGAAGCCATGCTGAAGCGTGTGCATGAAATTGTCGATGGTTATGAACAGACAATTCAACAGCGGGCAACCCAGCAGTTAGAGCAGGTGAAACAGCTGGACATTAAAAACCGCTATCGTCAGCAGCTGGCAGATAATCTGAAAGCCAATCAGCAGCAGGATAATGCCCATGCAATTTTTGAAATTGAAAAACAGAGTCTGGCCAAAGCAGACCAGCTATTTCTGGTGCTGAAAAACAATAAATGGGAAAAGAAAAACCAGACCTTTATGTTCTATGAAGATGCACCCTTAAAGCAATTCAATAAGCTGTATCAGGAAATAGTGCAGCTCAATCAGCAAATGACTCAAGTGGATCAGCAGGCACTTAAAGAGGCAGAGAACAAACTCTAAGTATAAGGATCTTATGATTTCTTATCTCTAAATGACATGATGTTTTTCTGTCAGAATTAGTCTTGTTGCATTGCTTACATCAAAGATGTGCCAGTTCTCATTGGTAAGAGAACCAGCTATGCTTAAGAAAAATGAATATCCAGAAGCATGTTTGCAGACGGAAAGCGAGAAGAGGGAGCACAATCTTTTATGCAACAATTGAAATGTTATAAAGAATTTCCGGTCTGGATGCAGCAAGCTATCCCACAAGGATTCAAGCAGCCACACAATACCAAAGCGGGCACTTGGGCAAAGCTGACTGTGCTCAAAGGTGAGCTGCATTTTGCCATGCTGGATCCGTCAGGTCATATACAGTCTCAACATGTATTTACGCCAGAGCAGCAACCACCGTTCATTGAGCCACAGGCATGGCATAAGATTATTTCTGCCAGTGAAGATGCAGAATGTCAGCTGCGTTTTTACTGCAAACCTGAGGATTACTTTAACAAGAAATATCAGCTAAGCCCGACCCATTCGGAAATTCTGGCAGCTATGCCGTATTTAAAGGGTGGTCGTGTGCTGGATGTCGGTTGTGGTTCAGGCCGCAATTCGTTGTATTTGAGTCAGAACAGTTTTGAAGTCGACGCCTGGGATGTGAATGAAAATAGTCTACAGACCTTAAGACAGATCATTCAGAATGAAGAAATCGGGAATATTCAGGTTCAGCAACGGGATTTAAATCTTGACCCCAGTATTCAGGGTCAATATGACTTCATTTGCTGTACAGTGGTGATGATGTTCCTGCAGGCCGATACCATTCCACCACTTATTGCACAGATGCAGCAGGCGACAGTGCCGGGCGGTTATAACCTGATTGTCTGTGCGATGGATACCGATGATATTCCGGTACAGCCAGACTTTCCGTTTAGTTTTAAGCCGGGACAGCTTAGTGCCTATTATGAAGGCTGGAATCTGGTGAAATATAATGAAAATGTCGGTGAATTACACCGAGTAGATGAGCAGGGCAACCGGATCAAGCAGCATTTTGCGACTATGCTAGCCCGAAAGGTCTAATAAGAGATTTATAGGTCTTTATATTTTTGACTTTAAATCTGAAAGAGCCAAAAAACAAAAAAAAGATGTCACTCGGACATCTTTTTTTATGGATTTAAAATATCTTAAGCAGATTTTTTAAACCAAGAGAACCACCCTTTTTTCTCGGCTTTTACAGCTGCTTCGGCAGGTGCTGCTTTTACTTCTTCAGCTTTTGCTACAGTTGCTTCTTTTACTTCAGCAGTTTTTACAGCTGCATCAGTTTTCACGGCTTCTACTTTAGAATCCGCTACTTTTTTCATATCTGCAGGTGCAGCTTTTGCAGCTTCTACTTTTTGAGCCGCTTCAGTTTTTGCTGCTTCTTTAGTTTGAGCAGCTTGTTGTTGAGTTGCTTCTACTTTAGCGACAGCCGCTTGTTTCTCAGCAGTAGCTTTGGAAGCAGAGTCTTGTGCTTTAACAGTCGCAGTCGCTACTTTTGCTTGTGCAGGCGCAGTTGCTTGTTGAGCAGTTTGAGCGGCAACAGTTTTTGCTTGTTCTTTCATTGCAGCAACAGGAGAAACTGTTGCAGAAGCCATAGCAGAAGCTGAAGTTGCAACGATTGCAGTTGCTAGAAGTGTTTTAAGCATTTTCATGCATAACCCCATAAATAAAGGAGAGAAATGTGGGGTTATGATACGCCTGTCAAATATAAGTGGCTGATGGATAAGTTTTTATTGGTTGAATATTCAACTAAATTTACAAAGGGATAACATTCTTTTAAATAAAAAACCCTGTTATTAAACAGGGTTTTTTATTTATTTCTATTTTAAAGACCCAAAGGTTTTAGCATATTTGGTGTCGTTACGCTAACTGGGCCGGTCTGATAAAGTTTTCCATCGAATTTTTGATGCTTAGACCATAAAATTTGTTTCTTATCCAAATCAACATAAGAAAGTACATAGTATTGGCCTTCTGTAGGTACTGGATCATCTGCTACAACTACACCCATTGTTAAAACTGCGAAAGCAGCTGTGCCGGCAATATTACCAATCCGTTTTCCTAAAGAAGGCTGTTGTCCTAAGACCTGGATGACCAGAACCTTAGATGTGCCTAACACAGGCTTGAGATGGTCAGTTAGGCGATCTGTAATATCAATATCTACAGGTTGATAGTTATTGCTTAACGCATAACGCCCATGGCTGGCTTTAAAACTCTTTTGAAGCAGCAGTTGGATACTTGCACCATCCAGATCAGTAATTGCAGGTTGGTTGGCTGCCAAAACAGGATAAGTGCCTAAATATTCAGGTTGCGACTCTAAAGTATTACGTTTTTTATAAGTCTGAATGGTACGCTTTTCAAAGAAACCGCAATGTGTTGGCTGGAAGGTTTTGGTCACTTGAACCGCATTCTGGTTTAACTGTTTTACCAATGATTGAGATATTGCTTCGGCAGTACGATTAGATTGATCCAGTAAAATATGACTGTCACCAAGTTCTTTACGTAGTAGGCAGGCATCTGTCAAGATAGCCACAGGTTGGGTTTTAAATTCTTTTTGAATTCTTGCAAAGTAATCAGATTGTGGTGCTTTTGGTGTGCTGGCACATCCTACCAAGCTTAGACTCAGAACTGTAAATGCTAAATATTTTTTCATAATTATTTTAAATTTATATTTAATATTCAACTTTATCATAAATAAGGCTATGTGTATTTTACAAAACTTTGAATGAATAGTTCGCAATAAAGAAACCCCGCAATAAGCGGGGTTTTCTGTCTCGAATTATTTAAGAATTAAACACGTTCGATCACTGTTGCAATACCTTGACCTAGGCCGATACACATCGTCGCAAGACCGATTTGCGTATCTTGTTGCTCCATTACGTTTAGCAATGTCGTCGTGATACGCGCGCCAGAACAACCAAGCGGGTGACCCAACGCAATCGCGCCACCGTTATGGTTCACGATGTCTTGCTTGTCATAAATGCCTAAGCCTTTAAGAACAGACAGACCTTGTGCAGCAAAAGCTTCGTTTAACTCAACAGTTTGCATATCTTCAATGGTCAGACCAGCACGTTTCAACGCTTTTTGAGTTGCTGGAACAGGGCCATAACCCATGATCGCAGCGTCACAACCTGCAACCGCCATAGAGCGAATCACAGCACGTGGTTTCAAACCAAGCGCTTGAGCACGTTCAGCAGACATTAACAGCATTGCAGATGCACCGTCAGACAATGCTGAAGATGTTGCAGCAGTCACTGTCCCGCCTTTAGGGTCAAATACTGGACGTAAAGCACGGAAAGTTTCGATGTTGGCATCCGGACGGATCACTTCATCGATATCGCACAGAACTTTATAACCGTCAGCATTATGACCTTCAATGCCTACGATCTCGTTCTGGAACAGACCATTTTCAGTCGCAGCCCAGGCACGGCGGTGAGATTCCACACCAAACGCATCCTGTTCTTCACGAGTAATGCCGTTCATGCGACCTAGCATTTCAGCAGTCAGGCCCATCATATTTGATGCTTTTGCGTAGTGCTTAGATGCAGCAGGGTTCAGGTCGATGCCGTGCATCATACCTACGTGGCCCATATGCTCTACACCACCGATGATGAAGATATCACCCTGGTTAGTCGCAATCTGTGCAGCCGCAGTGTGGATTGCCTGCATAGAAGAACCACACAGACGGTTAACCGTTTGACCTGCAACAGTCTTAGGAAGATCAGCTAACAATGCGATGTTACGCGCAATGTTCATCCCTTGTTCCAGAGTCTGGTTCACACAGCCCCAGATTACATCTTCAACTTCATTCGGGTCGAATTCGTTACGAACCATCAACGCACGGATAAGTTCAGCTGACATGCTGTCGGCACGTACATTGCGGAACATACCGTTTTTCGATTTGCCCATGGCAGTACGTACGCCATCAACAATCACAACGTCACGTGGATTTAAAGTAGCCATTCACGTCACTCCTTAACCGTAGAATTTTTTGTTGTTAGCAGCCATGTCGCGCAATGATTGCGGCGCTTCATAAGCCTTACCTAAGTGCGCGTATTTGTCGCAAAGTGCAACATACTCAGCTACACCAGTTTGGTCGATATAACGGCATGGACCACCACGGAATGGAGGGAAGCCTACACCCATGATCATCGCCATATCTGCTTCAGCCGGAGTTGCAACAATGTTGTCTTCCAGGCAACGAACAGTTTCGTTACAGAAAGCCAGCATCATACGGTCAATGATCTCTTGAGGATCAAATTCACGTTTTTCAGCAGTTGCAACAGATGCCACAAGTTCGTATGCGGTTGGATCAACCACTTTGGCTTTTTTGCCTTTACGGTCAAGTTCGTATTTGTAGAAACCAACGTCATTCTTTTGACCCAGACGGTTGTTTTCGTACATCACTTGGATCGAACCTTTGAAATCAGGTTTCATACGATCCGGGAAGCCTTCAGCCATCACTTCTGCACCGTGAACGCCAGTATCGATACCAACCACGTCCATCAGGTAAGCAGGACCCATAGGCCAGCCGAATTTTTCCATCACTTTATCGATTTGCTGGAAGTCAGCACCATCTTTCAGTAACAGGTCAAATGCACCGAAGTAAGGGAACAGTACGCGGTTTACCAGGAAGCCCGGGCAGTCATTCACTACGATTGGTGTTTTACCCATTTTCTGAGCAAGAACAACAGTCGTTGCAATCGCTTCAGCAGAAGTCTTCTCACCACGAATCACTTCCACCAGTGGCATCATGTGTACCGGGTTAAAGAAGTGCATACCCACGAAGTTCTCTGGACGTTCCAGATTTTCAGCCAGACGCGTGATTGAAATCGTAGAGGTGTTTGACGCAATGATCGTGTTTTCACGTACTTTAGATTCAGTTTCTTTCAGTACGATGCCTTTCACTTTCGGGTTTTCAGTTACTGCTTCGATCACGATGTCGACTTCTTTAAACTCGTCATAGCTTAAAGTAGGACGGATGCGAGCAAGGGTTTCACCCATTTGCGCTGGCTTCATCTTCTTGCGTTCAACCTGCTTGGTCAGCAGTTTGTTTGCTTCAGACATACCCAGTGCAAGTTGCTGGTTACCGATGTCTTTCATGATGATTGGAGTGCCTTTGCTTGCCGCCTGGTAAGCAATACCACCACCCATGATCCCTGCGCCTAGAACGGCAGCCTGGTTCACTGGATGTGCACCTTGTTCATATTTCTTAGAAGTTTTCTTCACAACCTGGTCGTTCAGGAACAGACCGATTAACGCACCTGCTTGTGGAGTTACCGCAGCTTTCGCAAAGCCTTGAGCTTCAACTTTTAACGCTTCATCGCGGTGTAAGCTTGCACCTGCCTGAAGAGAATCAAGCAATAGTTTTGGCGCTGGGTATTGAGCAGGGTTTGCTTTTGCAAGAACCGCACCTTTCGCCGTATTGAACGCCATCATTTGCTCAAGCATGTTCAGCTTGATTGGATCCAGTTTTTCCTGGCGTTTTGTTTGCCAGTCTAAACGACCGTGAATTGCCTGTTTCAACAGGTCAATCGCAGCATCTTTCAGTTTGTCTGCAGCCACAACCGCATCAACAGCACCATCTTTCAGTGCAGCAGCCGGTTTTTTCGGAGTAGCCATGGCCATCCATTCAACTGCATTGTCGATACCGATCAGACGGCTTAAACGAACCGTACCACCGAAACCAGGGAAGATACCAAGTTTGATTTCAGGCAGGCCGACTTGCGCCTGTTCTGACATCACACGGTAGTCACAGACTAAGCACATCTCGAAACCGCCACCCAGCGCCATACCGTTAATCGCGGCAACTTTAGGAATGTCCAGGTCTTCGAAGCTGTTAAAAATTTCATGAACTGGTAGTGCCCAGTCAACAATTGCCTGTTCGCCTTGAGCAAAGTTATCGCCGAATTCAGTAATGTCAGCGCCTACAATAAATGTAGACTTGCCTGAAGTCACGATTAAACCCTGAATGTCAGCAGCGGAAACTGCGTCAATCGCAGCCTTGAAATCTTCAATCGTTGCACGGTTGAATTTGTTAACCGACTCACCTTGTAAGTCAAAGCGGAATTCTGCAATTCCGTCCTCAAGCATTTGGACGGTAATGGCATTGCCAGCGTGGATCATGCCCTGATCTCCTTTATTTTGGAGGACTTCTAAGTTGATGTTGTGAAGCAAGCGCGCATTTCCCGCGCACTTTTTTACTTCGCTAATCTTACGATAACTATATCCAAAAAGAACAACACAAGTTGTATCAAGCCGTGACGCAAGGGTCATCAATTTTCATCGCTCAATCAAGGCGTTGTCATGTCCGGAATACAGTGAGCCGTTATCGCAGTGTAATGAAGTTATTGTTTCAATTTCACTTTTTTATTGCTGTTGCGCTTTTTTTATAACGCAAATTGACCAGATAGGGAATGTTTGCTGTGTGGTGTTTTGGTCAAAATAGTCAATTGAGATTCAAATCATCCGCTATGGATGTAAGAAAATGTATGCAACGCTGTGTTCTACAAGCGGGTAGGAAGAGCAAAAGCAGCTTTGTTATAATGCGGCCCAGATGTGACTTTTTTATTTTTCCCCGTTCTTTTTGGGGCTAGGATTTTTGGGTATTGATATGCTTAAGTGGATTATTTTGGCCATCTTTGTCATTTCAGCGTTATATATTCAGCGACGTGGCACAGTTCGGCATTCTTTTTATCGCCAGTTTTTTGACCATTCAACCTTGTTTGCACCAATCAATTTTTTAATGTACGCCTTTTCACGCGTACCGAATCAGCCTTATATCGATACGCAGCATTTTAAAGACCTAAAAGTGCTGGATGAAAATTGGGAAATGATTCGTGACGAAGCACAGGCACTCTATCAGAAAGGCGGGATCAAGGCTTCGAGCAAATATGATGACCTGGGGTTTAACTCATTTTTTAAGACTGGCTGGAAACGCTTCTATTTAAAATGGTATGACTCGGCGCATCCCTCTGCAGCAGAGCTCTGCCCAAAAACTACCGCCTTGCTCAAAACTTTGCCTACCATTAAAGCGGCCATGTTTACCGAGCTGGCACCCGATAGCCGTTTGGTCCGTCATCGTGACCCTTATGCCGGTTCATTGCGTTATCACTTGGGCTTAATGACCCCGAATGATGACCGCTGCTTTATCGATGTCGATGGCCAGCGTTATTCTTGGCGCGACGGCGAGAGCGTGGTATTTGATGAAACCTATATTCATTATGCCGAAAACAAGACTGACCAGAACCGGATCATTTTCTTTGCTGATGTCGAGCGACCTTTAAAAACCCGCTGGATGGAACGCTTCAATCACTGGTTTGGTAAAAAAGTGATGACAGCAGCCAGTTCACCGAATGAGGTTGGGGATCAGACTGGTGGCTTAAACAAAGTCTTTGGTTATGTCTATCAACTCCGGGTAAAAGCCAAAGCTTTAAAAGCACAGAACCGCCAGCTGTACTATTTCCTGAAATGGTTCCTGATGCTGGGTATTTTCTTCCTGATCTTTATTCGTCCTTATCTGTTTGCCTAAGCTGCAACATAAAAAATAAAGCGCCCACATGGGCGTTTTTTATTACTTGCAGAGATTCACCACATCATTCTGATTTTGTGTAAGATAAAACAAAATAGGGGGAAGATGATGCGTGTATTTCGTTCCAAAAAAGACTGGTGGCTGCTGGCATTTTTGATCTGTATGAGCGGTTTGTTATTGCAATTATTACTGACCATGCAGGCCAAAGGGACGATGGCTCAATATCCGGTGCATACCGCAGTCTATATACTCACAATCCTCTTGGTCTGGTGGCCGGTCTGGAGTACCCGTTATATCGTCCAGGATGGGCAATTGACCATTAAAAGCCTATGGCTGACCTGGCAAATTCCGCTCAGCTCAATTCAGAATATCCAGCCTACAGATCATTCAGAAATTGCACCTGCTTTGTCTTTCAAGCGTTTAAAAGTCAGCTATACATTGGCAGATCAGCAAAAATATATCCTGATTTCACCTAAAGACCCGGATGCATTGATTCAGGCGATTCAAGCACATCAAACAGTTTAATTGGAATCGGAGGCTTGAGGCTGAACTAGCAATTGACCATTAATGCAGTCCAGATGGAGTTGCAGTTGTTCTGGATGGTTCAGGAAATAAAGCGCTAAGATCGGTTCCAGTTCAGTCCGTATTTTTCGGCCCAGATGACGGGCGCCATAACGGATGTCATGACCCTGATAAAAATGGGCCTTGGCTGCATCAGTGAGGTGAATCTGTCGTTTCTGATGTTGCAGACGTTGATTTAATTTATCCAGCTCAATCTCAACCAGTCGTGGCAGGGCATCATTTTGGACAGCCTGATAGTGCAAGGTACGGTCAATCCGGTTTAAAAATTCAGGATCGAACTTGCGCTGCATGACTTTTTCAATAATCTGCTGGGTCGGTACTTTTTTCAGACATAGTTGCTGCATTTTTTGCGGCAGATAGCTGAGCTTTTCCAGATATTGTTGCGCGGCTTGTGCACCGACATTACTGGTCATAAAAATCATGCAATTACGAAAATCGATGGTTTTGGTACCAGCAGTCAACGTCAGTCGACCGGTATCCAGGACATTCATCAGACCACGAATCACTTCAGTACTGGCTTTTTCCAGTTCATCAAACAGCATGATGCCGGGACGGGTATGGCTTCCGGCAATAGCGGTTTCATCAAACAGGCTATGGCCTTCTTTAGAGCCCACATAACCCGGAGGCGCGCCAGTCAGGGCAGCTGCATAATGTTCCTGCGCCAAAGTATTCATATCAATCCGGCAGAAAGCATCAGGACGGCCATAAATTGCTTCGGCAATCAGATGCACGGTCTCGGTTTTGCCGACACCGGTCGGGCCAAGCATTAAGGTAACCGAAAGCGGATGTTCAGGACTGGAAAAGTCAGCCTTGACCACATGCAGCATTTTTTCAATTTCATTTAAGGCGGCATCCTGACCGATGATCCGTTCCCGTAGCAACTGCATCACAGCCAGAGGTTCAAAATGAAAACGCGGTTTCCCAATTAAACGGTCACGCTCAGACTGGCTATGGCTAGAAGTGGCAGGTTGCACAACATGAATACCGGATTGGGAACTTGTCATCTTGGATCATCTCGAGATTGAACCTGTCGAGCATAGCAAAGTTAGTTCAGGCGACTTATAGCTTTTAGCAATCAGACCATATTGGGTTGCTTATAAATACGGCGGTCTGGGCATAACCTGTTTCACTTTCGATGACAGTTCGGGTGAATTTTGTGTCATCGCTTGAAAATGACACATTAAACATCACATATATCTGCATATTGCAGGTGAAAAATAGGTTTTAGGTGAACGAGAACGCACGCCCTCATATTGAAAAAATCTTGGCCAATATGACCACCTTACCCGGGGTCTACCGGATGTATGGCAAAGATGGCGAACTCTTATATGTGGGAAAAGCCAAGAACCTGAAAAATCGGGTATCTAGTTATTTTGTCAAAACCCTTGATCATCCCAAGACTCAAGCTTTGGTGGCACGGATTTATGACATTCAGACCTTGGTGGTGCGTTCAGAAACTGAAGCTTTATTGCTAGAGCAAAACCTGATCAAGCTGCATCGTCCACCGTATAACATCATGCTGCGTGATGACAAATCCTATGTCTATATTTTTGTCTCTGCAGACAAGCCCTATCCGCGGATTGCCAGCGGTCGTGGCAAGGGCAAACATCAGGTCGGCAAGTTCTTTGGACCTTATCCGAGTGCTTACAATGCCCGCGATACTTTGGTTATTCTGCAAAAATTATTCAATGTACGTTCCTGTGAGAATGGTTTCTTTGCCAATCGTACTCGACCTTGTTTGCAATATCAGATCAAGCGCTGTTCCGGCCCTTGTGTCGGCCTGATTTCACCTGAGGATTATCAGGAAGATGTCAATAATTCGATTCGCTTCCTGCAAGGCGATACCAAAGAGTTGAATCAGGAACTGATTGCCAAGATGGAAGCAGCCGCAGAAAATCTGGAATTTGAAAAGGCGGTATTTTATCGTGACCGGATGGCATTACTGCGTGATGTACAGGCCCAGCAGGCGATTTATAAAGTCAAAGGTGAGGCAGATATTCTGGCGATTGCCTACCAGGCAGGAGTAACTTGTGTGCAGATCATGCATGTGCGTAATGGCAAGATGCTCGGCGGTAAAGGCTATTTTCCGGATATGCTGAGTGACGATCTGGGACAAATGCTCTCGGATTTTATTGCCAACTTCTACTTCCAGGTTGCCGATGAAATTCCTTCTGAACTGATCGTAAATATTGAAATGCCAGATCGGAAGGAGCTGGAAGCCGCACTTTCTCAACATTTTGACAAGAAAATTCAGATCAAATCCAAAGTTCGGGAAACCCGTGCCGAATGGCTGGAACTTGCACAGATGAATGTGCAACATGCCATTCAGGGCAAGCTGGCCAATCACTTTGAGCTGAATGAACGTTTCCATCAGTTAGAGGAGGTCGTAGGACGGCCGGTAGATCGGATTGAGTGTTTCGATATCTCGCATACCATGGGTGAAGATACGGTTGCTTCTTGCGTAGTCTTTGATAGTGGAGGCGCGCGCAAACGCGATTATCGCCAGTTTTCTATCAATGATATTCAGGCGGGTGATGACTATGCCGCGATGCGTCAGGCCTTAACCCGTCGTTATAAAAAAGCCATGCTGCCAGATTTGCTGCTGATTGACGGTGGTAAAGGGCAATTGCATATGGCGATGGAAGTCATGCAGGAACTTGGGCTGGATGCCTTTATGGTCGGTGTGTCTAAAGGCGAAGGGCGTAAGCCGGGTCTGGAAACCCTGCATTTTACCGATGGCAGCAAGATCCAGCTTCCAGAAGATCATAAGGCCCTGCATCTGATCCAGCAGGTACGTGATGAAGCTCACCGTTTTGCCATTACCCGCCATCGGGCCAAACGCGATAAAAAACGGGGTTCATCCGTATTGGAAGTGATCCCAGGATTAGGGCCGAAGCGCCGTCGTGATTTATTGACCCATTTTGGTGGGATTCAGGGTGTGCTTAAAGCTTCAGAAAAAGATCTGCAACTGGTACCGGGTCTGGGTTCGGTCATGGCCCGGATGATTTATAAAGTTCTGCATGAGTAATCGTTTTATATCAATTACAAGTGCAAAAATGCACATTGACCTTCGAGTCAAAGGTCATTTCTATTCATAGATTTTTCCAGCAATATATCGGTTCATCAGACAAAGTTGAAGGATCGATATGTCTTTGCAAACACTGTACGCACAAATTGCGCAGCAAGAATGGATTGAAATGCCGCCAGGCTGGGGACAAGGAAGAACCATCTACGGTGGACTTGCAGCTGCAGTCATGATGCAAAAAGCCGTGGTAATAATCAATGATCCTACTAAACGTTTGCTGAGTACCAGTGTGACTTTTGTTGGCCCGGTACAGGAAGGCAAAGCACGCCTAACTGCGGAAATTCTGCGTGAAGGCAAATCGGTCACTACCATCGAAGTGCGTCTATGGCAGGATGAGGCTGTTCAGAGCATTCTGATTGCCAGTTTCGGCGTAGCGCGCGATTCTAGCATTCAGGTACATCAGGAAATCCAGGCTCCGGATTATGCTCCTCCTGAAACCCTGTTCCAGATTCCTGCACAGTTCAAGCTTCCAAAGTGTTTTGATCATTTTGAACTCAGATGGGCGGATTTGAATCTGCCGTGCAGTTCAAGTGTACGTCCTGATTTTGAAGGCTGGTGCCGCTTCCATCCAGATCAACATTCTGACCGTGAATTTCAGTTAGCTGACCTGATGGCCATTTTTGACATCTGGCCACCTGGGGTGTTACCGATGTTTCAGACACTGGCCCCAGCGAGCAGCCTGACCTGGACTGTAACCTATGTGCATCCAGTGCAGCATCAGCTACATGATTGGTTTAAATATAAAGTGATTACCGACCATGCGGCTGACGGTTATTCAACAGAACATGCCTATCTGTGGGATGTAGAAAATCGGCTGATTGCGATGGCCAGACAGACAGTGACGGTGTTTGCCTAGTGACACTTCAAGTCAATTCGTATAAAGTGAAGCGTATTAATGATGGATTAAACCTCGAAAAAAGTGTGCATTTTCATCGTACATGAGGGGAACAATTGGCGGTGTCTATGACTACAGGTCGTATCCTGAATATTCCAAATATCTTGACCTTGGCTCGTATTATCCTGATTCCGGTTTTTTTATTGGTCGCATATTGGCCACCGGCAATGGGATTTAATGAAACCAGTCCTGATGTGACGCGGCATATTATCTTAACGACAATTTTTGTAGTGGCTGCAGTCACTGACTGGTTTGATGGTTATCTGGCGCGTACTCTGAATCAGACGTCTGCTTTTGGTCGTTTTTTGGATCCAGTTGCAGACAAGTTGATGGTCGCTGCTGCGCTTATTGTCTTAGTGCAATGGCAACCTTCGATCTCGATGGCTTTTGCAGCGATTGTGATTATTTCACGGGAAATTACAGTTTCAGCTTTACGTGAATGGATGGCTGAACTCGGTGCGCGTACCAGTGTGGCGGTGTCGACAGTGGGTAAATACAAAACCGCGTTCCAGATGATCGCAATTACGGTTTTCCTGCTGAACTGGCCACCGCTAGAAATGCTGGCTTATGCTTTGCTATATACAGCTGTGGTACTGACCTTATGGTCAATGTTTATTTATCTAAAAGCAGCCTGGCCATATCTGAAACAGCCTTAATCAACAAAAGCTCCTTAAAGGGGCTTTTTTTTATAGCTGAAATAGGAAATATAAAAATAGCAGGCAAAAAAATACCCAGCCTTTGGGGGAAGAACTGGGATGAAATCGGGGGTATTTCTCAGTTATTATTATAGTTATTCAAAGATATCTCATCTTCTTGCTGGTCATTATAGGGAGCACCTTCCACAAAATCATGTGGTTTCTTGTAGCTGAATGTTGTGTTTTGTGAGAGCAATGTATACAGAATTTACAATTGATTATTTTGATACAAATCTGATTGCTTTTCAGTAAGATAATGGCTGCTTAAATTTAAAAAACACGGTAGGAAAATGACAGGTTTTGAGCCTGTTTTTTAGGTCAATAATTTTCGATTTCATGAAAGTTAAAATAGTTTTTAGAGTGCTTTTAAGAGAAATAGAGTATCTATAGAAAAAGAATATCCGAGGAGTCTCTTGTCAGGTATTTAACTCATGATCTGATGAAGAAGTAATTTTCAAATTAAAAAGGGAATTCTTTTTATAGGTTACTTTTTTATAGCATTCGAAGTGATACCTTTCGCTTAATTTACGTAAGAGAAAAGCTTGAGCTTAGATAAAAAAATTTCCATGTAAGGAGTTTTTTTATTCTATGAACTTATAGCTGCTTGTCTTGTGTAAAAAACAAAAAGAGTAGGGCTTTAAACTAAAAGGGGAATCTTTCATAGATTTCCTTTTTGACAAGTAAAATTATGCGCTTGTCTTGCTTAGTTAAAACGCAGTTTAGCTCTTGCAGTATTCATAAAAAAAAGAGCCTTGTCAGGCTCCTTTTTGACATTTGAAACTACGCGCTTCGCTTGTCTTGAGTAATTTTTAGAGCAGTACATAAAAAAGAATCTCCCATAACGGAGATTCTTTTTAAAGCCTACGCGCAGCATAGCTGCTTGTCTTGCGGCGTGGCGGAGCAGTGCTTTTGATATAAGAAAAGCCCCGTTTATGGAGCTTTTCAAATGTTGACCTACGCGCACCTTCGGTGCTTGTCTTGAAGAAAAATAAGGCAGCGCCTTATTTTTCTTCAGGCTTTAGACCTTCAGCTTTTTCCAATGATTCATCATTGTTAAAGAACTTCTCCCGTTGTTCTTCAAGGAACTTTTTCGCATCCGGTTCAAACACGTTTAAACGCTTTTCATTGATCAGCGTGGTCTGGTGTTTCAGCCATTCTTGCCAAGCCTGTTTAGATATCGTATCAAACAGTTCCTGACCCTTTGCACCCGGGAATGGTGCAAAGTCTAAACCTTCCATTTCTTGTTGATACTTACGGCAAAAAACTTGTCGAGACATATCAATACTCCAATTTAAAGCGAAAGCAATTAAGCGTAAAGTTTCTCTAAGCGAGCATGCGCACGTTCGATCGCAGCTTCAACCTGTGCAGGTGCAGTACCACCGATGTGATTACGTGCATTCACAGATGCTTCTAAGGTCAGGGCTTTTTCGAATACATCTGCCTGAATCAGATCAGAGAACTGTTGCAGTTGCTCAAGTGTCAGTTCAGACAGGTCTTTACCTTCCTGTACACCCAGAGCTACCGCTTTACCCACAATTTCGTGTGCATCACGGAATGCTACGCCATTTTTTACCAGATAATCTGCCAGGTCAGTGGCCGTTGAGAAGCCACGAAGCGCTGCTTCACGCATGATTTCAATATTTGGTACTAGAGCAGGAATCATGTCAGCAAATGCCATTAATGAACCACGAACCGTATCGATCGCATCAAATAATGGTTCTTTGTCTTCCTGGTTATCTTTGTTGTAAGCAAGCGGTTGACCTTTCATTAGGGTCAACAAGCTCATCAGATCACCATATACACGGCCGGTTTTACCACGGATCAGTTCAGGTACATCTGGGTTTTTCTTCTGTGGCATGATCGAAGAACCAGTACAGAAACGGTCTGGAATATTTACGAACTTGAACTGAGCCGATGTCCATAGGATCATTTCTTCAGACATACGTGACAGGTGCATCATAATTAAAGATGCCGCAGCATTGAATTCAATACCGAAATCACGGTCAGAAACAGCATCAAGTGAGTTTTCAGCAACAGCTTCAAAACCTAGAAGCTCAGCGGTATAAGCACGGTCAATCGGGTAAGTCGTACCTGCCAGAGCAGCAGAACCGAGTGGCATACGGTTAACACGTTTACGGCAATCAATCAGACGCTCAGAGTCACGTACCAGCATTTCAAACCAAGCCATTAAGTGATGACCAAAAGTCACTGGCTGTGCAGTTTGCAGATGGGTAAAACCTGGCATGATGGTATTGGTGTTTTTAGCTGCCAGACCCAGGATGCCTTTTTGCAATTTTTTCAGTAATTCCAGGATGGCATCAATTTCATCACGGACATACAGACGGATATCTGTGGCAACCTGGTCATTACGGCTACGGCCCGTATGCAATTTTTTACCGGTGATGCCGATACGCTGAGTCAGGCGCGACTCAATGTTCATATGCACATCTTCAAGGTCAATGCGCCATTCGAAGTTACCTGCTTCAATATCTGCTTTAATGGCAGTCAGACCTTCGATAATGTCATCACGTTCCTGTTCGGTCAGTACGCCAACTTTTGCCAGCATGGTTGCATGTGCAATCGAGCCTGCAATGTCTTGTTTATAAAAACGTTGGTCAAATTGAATAGATGCTGTAAATTCAGCAACAAAAGCATCAGTCGCTTCAGAGAAACGACCGCCCCACATACCCGAAGTCTGGGCTTGTGATGGATTTGAGGAATTAGAAGATGTGGTCATGTCGGCTCAATCAGATTAAAAGCAGTAGAACGAAAAAGAGTATAACAAATTCAAAGCCCGTTGCCGAAGTCCAAGTCGATCAATCTTTTACATCTCCGACTAGATCAGCGCAAAGCTCCTATTTTTTTAGCCAGATCGGCAAGCTGCACTATTTGCTGGAAATGTTTATTGGCGGCAATGTGCTGGCCATGGTCTTAGCCTTGGCAAAAGCACAGTCCTGGCAGGCACTCAATCTGGCAGATCTGCTTCAATATATGCTGTATATCAACTGGATACTGTTATGTTTTGCAGCGCTAGTCGAGCTTTTTCATCAGCACTTTCAACGTATGGGGATTAAGCTGGCATTAATCTGCGGATTTTTGCTATTACAGGCGATTGTTTTGGTAACTACGACCAGTCTGAATGTGCTGACTTATTTTGGCAGCAATTTGAATTTTCAGGGACTGAGTCTGGCAGTCGCACTGGATCAGGTCGGCCTACATCTGAGTTTTGGTATCCTGTTAGGCATGTTCTGTTTTCGCTATCTGTATTTGCGTGAACAATGGGCGCAGCAGCAGCACAGTGAATTACATGCACGGATTCAGGCCATGCAGGCCAGGATTCATCCGCATTTTCTGTTTAATAGTCTCAATAGCGTGATTAGCCTGATCAGTATTGACCCGGACAAAGCCGAACAAATGTTGCTGAATTTGTCCCGTCTTTTTCGGGCCAGTTTTCAGGAATTGAAGCTGGTCAAGTTGCAGGAAGAAATTGAACTCTGCCAGCGCTATCTGGAGATTGAACAGATTCGTCTGGGAGAGCGTTTGCAGGTCGAATGGAAATTAGAAAACAAAGACTTATACTCACAAGTCCAAATTCCATTATTGACTTTACAACCCCTAGTGGAAAATAGTATTTTCCATGGAGTTGAAAAAATTTTGACAAAGAGTACCATAAGCATATTGATTGAAATCTTGCAAAATCAAATTAATATCATCATAACAAACCCCTATACGCAGGATAATAAAACATTAAAAAAGGGACATGGTATTGCAATTGAAAATGTCAGACAGCGTCTGGAAGCTTATTACGGACCTACGATGACGTTTCAAACTTTCGCCGGTGGAGGGGTGTTTACCACGGTTGTGCAATATCGCTATAAATAAAAAGAAATCAAGGAAATCACAGTTAACTTATAATCAAATGAATAATGTTGACTGGATTAAGGAGGAGAAATGGACGTCCTGATTTGTGACGATGAGCCTTTGGCTGTCGAGCGACTATCACGTTTAGTCTCTCAACTGGGGCATGATGTGGTTGCAACAGCTACGCATGGTCGTCAAGCAATTGATCTGGCTCACCAGCATGAACCTGATGTCATCTTATTAGATATTCAAATGCCTGAAATGGATGGTTTGACCTGTGCGCAGCATTTGCGTCAGCTCGACCCGATGCCGGCTATTGTCTTTTGTACGGCCTATGACCAACACGCGCTGGATGCATTCAAGTCTAATGCAGACGGCTACCTGCTTAAACCGGTGATGCAACAGGAATTGGCACAGGTTTTAGAGCATCTAATTAAACTTACCCAAGCTCAAATGAGCCAACTAAAACAAAAAGAAAATATGGAAGAAATCAATATCAGCCGCCATCAAATTGCGGCAAAGACCTATCGCGGGGTCGAATTGGTGCCAGTTGAAAATATCTATTATTTTCTGGCGGATCAAAAATATGTGACCGTACGCCATAAAAACGGCAGTGTCCTGATTGATGAAACCCTGAAGGAGTTGGAACAGGAGTTTGGACATCAGTTCATCAGGATTCACCGTAATGCACTGGTTTCGGTTCACTATCTGGAAGGCTTGGAAGTGGTGAGTTCCGGCCAGTATCAGGTGCGTTGTCGTGAACTGGAAGAGCGTCTGGCGGTCAGTCGGCGTCATTTGCCATTCTTGCGGGAACGGATTCAGAAACTCTAAACGGATCAATGAGTTCGTCTGGACCAGTATTGAAACTTGCATAAATTCGCTTGCATTTTCAAGTGAGCAGGTTAAGTTTAGACTATTGTTCTCATTGACTGTTTATTGAAATTTATGAAGACCCTAAAAATTGCTACTCGACAAAGTCCACTTGCGCTCTGGCAGGCGGAACATATCCGTGCACGCTTACAGGACCTGCATGCTGGACTTCAGGTCGAGTTAGTCACTTTTGTTACACAGGGTGATAAAATTCTTGATACGCCATTGGCTAAAATTGGCGGTAAGGGCTTATTTGTAAAAGAATTAGAAGCAGCCTTACTAGATGGTCGTGCTGATCTGGCAGTCCATTCAATGAAAGATGTGCCAATGGCTTTGCCTGAAGGCTTATCTTTGGCAGTCATCTGTGAACGTGAAGATCCACTGGATGCTTTTGTCTCAAATACTTATGCCAGTTTTGACGAATTGCCTCAAGGTGCCAAAGTTGGAACTTCCAGCTTGCGCCGTAAAACCCAGATTTTAAAACAGCGTCCGGACCTTGAGATTATCGATTTACGCGGTAATGTTGGTACACGCTTATCCAAACTGGATGCAGGTCAGTATGATGCAATCATCCTGGCCAGTGCCGGTTTAAAACGCTTGGGCCTTGCAGATCGTATTCGTCATAGTATTGTGCCTGAAGTAAGTTTACCCGCAGTAGGACAGGGTGCACTGGGCCTGGAATGCCGGAGTGGAGATCAAGCAGTATTAGATTTAATCCAGCCTCTGTTACATGTAGAAACTGATGCCTGTGTCCGTGCCGAACGTGCCTTTAATGCCTATCTGGAAGGTGGCTGTCAGGTGCCAATCGCAGGCTATGCCACTTTAAATGAAGGTGTCATTTCGATTGAAGGCCGGGTCGGTAGCGTAGATGGCGCAACTTTGCTACGCGCACAGCAAAGTGGAACCATGGCAGATGCAGAGCAATTGGGCGTGCAGCTGGCCAAAGATCTACTAGATCAGGGTGCAGGCGAGTTACTGAAAGCCCTTTATTCAAAATAATGTTGTTCATTAATACCCGTCCGAGTGATCGTGCTGCAAATTTAACGCAAGCTCTACAGACAGCGCAAATTCCGGTGATAGAGTTGCCCTTGCTAGAACTGGTACAGCAGCCTTATACGGATGAGCTAGCCAGTTTATTTAGGCAGCTACCCCAAGCAAAACTGATTGTCGTAGTGAGTCCGACCGCTGCCCAAATTGGCATGCAATATTTGCAGCAGGCAGGCCTATCATTGCATGATCTTGGAAGTGTCCAGTGGGTCGCTGTGGGTAAAGCTACCGAGCGGGCTTTAGCAAGCTACGGTATCCAGAGTTATGTGCCTGATGTGGAGACTTCGGAAGGGATGCTGCAATTGCCTGTGCTACAGCAATTAGCTACCGGATCAACTGTCGCCTTTTGGCGAGGTGAAGGTGGGCGTCAATTTATGATGCAGCATTTAAAGGATCAGCAAATTCATATATTGAATTTCATTTTATATGATCGTCAGTGTCCGCCAGTGACTTCCGAGATATTAGTTAAACATTTGACGAGCCTTGAAGCTAATCCCCGTTATGCAGTCTTGGTCAGCAGTGAAGCGAGCTGGCTTAACTGGCTAGCCTTGATGCAGCCGTATCCGCATCTCATTAATCGGGCATTGTATTTGGTTTTGGGGCCGCGTTTGGCTGCCATGCTTGGGGAATATCAACAGCAACATCAGGCTGGTTTTCAATTCGCTCAGTTAGAGGACTTAAGCGGATCGACGATTTTGCAGCAGCTACTGATGTACTAGGAAACGCATGAAAAAATTATTTATTGTTTTTTTCATCTTGAGCTTGGCGTGGATTGCCAAGCTGAGCTATGACCTGTTTGGCTTAAATTCAGCACAGACTGAATTGACCCAGAATTTTAAGCAGCTGCAACAGCAGAATGCCAATCTGAATGATCAGCTGGTGGCCTTAAAACGTCAGGTTGCTACGGGCCAAGCAGCAAACCCTGAAACACCGAACAAGGGGACAGTTCAGGATACTCCTAGGGCTAACTTGCAGGATGATCTACCTTTAGTCGAGCAATATCTGGATCTGGTTGAGTTTGCCTTGCAGCAGCAACAATATGCAATGGCGATGGAAAAGTTGAACCAATTATCCAATCAGCTTGCACATCTAGAACTGGCACCTGCTCTTCTGGGTAGCCTGAATCAGGCGATTGACAAGGATCGGGAAGTCCTTAAGCAGTTCATCAACAATCGTTTAGTACAACAGAATAAATTAAAAGAATTACTGCAACAGATTGATATTGAGATGGAAAAGGAAATCCAGATGCAGCATCAGAATCGCGCTACAGCCCAAAGCTCATTTTGGCAGCGCTGGATTCAGATTGAATCAGTCGAGAAACCGAGTGCAGTCTTAATGCAGCGTAATCTGGTCTTAAAAGAAGCTCAGCTGCGTTTACTGATTGCAGAAAATAGTGTGCAGCAAGGACAGCAGGTAGCTTTCCAGCAAGCCCTGAAAAGTGTGATCGAGGTATTGGCTCAACTTCCGGATGCGCAAAGCAAACAATGGATTCAACGACTGGAGCAAATTAAGGCAGCACCTCAAACGCCTACTCCTCAGCTCAATACACGTACCCTGATCGGTTAATTGCTTATGAAACAGATTTTACTTGCTTATTTACTGGTTGGTTTGCTGGGCTTAGCGATCTTGAGCGTACTGAGCTATGGTTATGGTGCGGGCTATGTCTATCTGTATTGGCGCGGACTACAAATCCAGACCACTTTCTGGTTCCTGGTGGGCTTGCTTATCGTAATCAGCTTTCTGATGCATATGCTGTGGTATGCGACCAAGCGTTATCTCAGCTTTAAACAGCGTAAACATGAAACGGTATTCAGCTTTGCCCGCTTGCATCCTTATGAGCAGTTAGCCGTAGTTTGGTTATTAAATGCTGCACAAGATCAACGGGATTTTATCCAGCAGTCTTTTAATCAGTCGGGATTGCTCAAGTATATTATTGATGCCCGATTATCCTGGGGACAGCAACAATATAGCGAAGCATTGAGTAGTTTAAATCAGTCTAATCCTATGGCATTTGAACTGGCAGAATTACAGCGGATTGAAATCTATTTATCGCAGCAGGATGGTCAGCAGGCATTAACGCATTTAGAATTTTTAAATCAACATAAGTTATCTCCCTGGTTAAGACGAGTCAAAACCGCTTATGAGCAGCGTTTAAATGCTTTATGGGGGCAATTTGCCTTACAGTTTCCCTGGTTATATTTACGTTCAACCAAATATGGGCATTTAGACCAAGAAGTAAAAAAAATATGGCTGCAGCAATTATTAATAGCTTATGATCAAGCTACTGAAGATGATTTGGAATATTTAAAACAACGTTATCTGGATTTAAAACAGGACATATTTAATCGTGACTATGAAGTCAAGCTATTATGGTTGAAACTATTATTTAGAATGCCGGAAATGAGCGTTGAGCATGAAAGCCTTGCTAAACACTTACTGGAACTCCAATTTAATCAGGATGTATTCTATTTATGGTTCCAGCAGCAGTTATTAAAGCAGTTTCCAGATTATGCAGATATTGAGCAGCAGATCTCAGTTTGGGATGCAAAATATACTGCACTGCCAATATTAAGTTTTGCCAAATGGCATATTCTACAGGCGACTGGCCGGGTAGAAGAAGCTCAGCAATTGCTGGATCTCTATCCAGATGACATCCGCATGAGCTATTTGAGAATTAAATCTGTATTGCAGGGAAGAGAGGATTTAATACAGCAGTTAAATGCCGTATTTGAATCGAATGTTAATTTTATTGAAATCAGAATTTGAGGAAATAATGTCAGAATTACAACAATATCCGGTGATTTATTCGCAAACTGTTGCATGGGGAGACATGGATGCGTTTGGGCATGTTAATAATGCCATGTATTACCGTTATATAGAAAGTGCCCGTTTGGCTTATTTGGGTAAATTAAATATTTTTGATGAAGATATTTTAACAGTAGTGGCTTCAAATCAATGCCGTTATTTAAAACCTGTGGTTTATCCAGATCAATTAAAAGTGGCGGCACGAATTGATGAAATTCGGAATAGTGCAGTCAGAATGCATTATTTATTATGGAGTGAACAGCAGCAAAGTATCGTGGCCACTTCAGAAGCAGTAATTGTATGTTTAAATAAAAATATGCAGAAAACTGAAATACCTGAACATATTCGAGAAAAAATAAAATCGCTAGAATTAACTGTACAACATGAAATTTAATATTAGAGTTTTTATCTCTAATTTAATGATTAATTTTGTAATGGCCCTTAAGTTTATTGTTATACATTTAAAATTTTATATTGAATATTACACTTAATATAAATATGATGGGTTTGTTATTTATTAAAAGAAATAATGCTATTTATTGGAGAACATGATGCCAGACATTACAAATTTATCAGTTGAAGAGTTAAAACGTTTACAAGCAGAAGCTGAGTCTTTAATTGCTTTGAAAAAAGATCAGGAAATTGAAGATGCTTATCATCAGGTATTGGATATTGCCGACAAAGTAGGCTTAACGATTGAACAGCTTCTTGAATTTGGTGCTTCTAAACGTAAAAAAACTGCACGTAAGTCTGTAGAGCCACGTTATCGCAGTAAAAGCAATCCGGAAGACACCTGGACTGGTCGCGGTAAACAGCCACGCTGGTTAGTTGCTGAATTAGAGAAAGGCGCAAAACTGGAAGATTTCGTGATCTAATCCTTCTGCCGCATTATTCATCATCAGGCTGTTATGCATACGGCCTGTGATTGATCAGCCAAGCACATCCTGCTTGGTTTTTTTATGCCTATGAATTGGCGTCAGAGAAAAAGTGTGCATAATGTGATTATAAAATGACAAAACTATAAATTTAGGGGTTTCGATTGGATAGGTTGGTCGTGGCGGGATGAGCAATAAGCCGAAAACATTAAAATGGTTGATATTTGCAATTCTAGCCTTTTTTGTCTTTGTAATTCTGCAAGTTCCTGCAGCTTGGTTAATTTCAAAATTTTATAAAAATAATCAGGTCTTACATAATGTAAGCGGGAATATCTGGCAGGGAAGTGCGGACTGGAAAAAAGGTAATCTTCGGGGAAGTCTGAACTGGCAGGTTCGTCCTTTGGACCTGTTGTTGCTGAGATTAGGGGCAAATATTGATCTGCATAGCGGTAATACCCAGTTTTCGGGTGTGATGGGCTATGGTCTGAATAAAACTTTAACCGTCAAAAATCTTGAGGGACAGCTTGCACCTGAAACTTTAAAGAAGATTGCTGACTGGCAATGGCCTACCAACCCGATTCAGTTTAAAGAACTCGATTTTAAATATAAAAAAGAGCAAGGCTTTAGTCATGTAGACGGTCAGATGCAATGGAGTGGTGGTGAACTGATTTACACGTTTGCCCAGCGTCAGGAGCGTATGAATGTACCGGTTCTAAGTGGTCAGTTATCTGATGAGAATGGACAGCTGCTGCTGGACGTACGTGATAATCGTGATCAACGTATGTTGAATATTAAACTGGATCCAAGCCTGATGCTGGATATTCAGCTGACACAGCGCTTTTTACTCAATGCTCCTTCTTATACCGGTAAAGCTGGACTGGATACTTATGTGATTAGTACTCGTCAGCCTTTGATGGGGGGCTTCAACTGATGGCAAGCCCACTCGATTATTTTAAAAATATTGATCTGAAACAGACGGAGCGTGTTGCTCCAATTTTATTATTCCTGCTGATTCTGTATTTATGCTGGAAATTGGCCGCCTTATTCTGGCTTCTGGTGGCTCCGCCACAAGCGATGCAGATTGATCAGGTAGAACTGGGGTCACAACAGACTCAAGTGCCAAATATTAGTGCCTTTTCACTATTTCAGGAAACTACTTACGCAGCGAACACTGCTGAAACTGCCAATATTGTCTTGCAGGGGGTTGTGGTGGCGAGCCCAAGCTATAACTCTTCAGCAGTCTTGAAAATTAATGACCAGTCTGACCGTTATCGGGTCGGAGAGGTATTGGGGAATAGCGGTTTTACGCTGGCTGAAGTGTATTGGGACCGGGTGATTTTGCGTAAATCAAGCGGTGCGACCCAAGAAATCCTGTTTAAAGGGTTGGAAAATGGTTTAAACCAGCCAATCGTGCCGGATACCTCAGCATCTTCAAATCCGATGCCTCCGATGCATACGGAAAGTGGTATGCCTGAGCAACCTTCACCGCAGAGTGAAATCAATCGGGCTATCCAGCAGATGCAGGAAAATAAGGACCAGTACTTACAGAATATGGGGGTAAGTGCAGCAGAGGGTGGTTATGAAGTCACTTCACGGACACCGGCTGCACTGCGTAATCGCTTGGGATTAAGACCGGGAGACCGGATTTTGTCTTTGAATGGTCAGACCCTGTCACAGGGACAAACCGAAGCACAATTACTGGAACAGGCTCGACGTGAAGGTCAGGTCAAACTAGAAATAAAACGTGGTGATCAGGTGATGACCATACAACAGGATTTGAAGTGATGTGTCATCACGCATAGGGTTAGGAAACACAAAAGTTTATGGCTTTATTTAATAATAATCGATCAGCATGGGCATTCTGTGTGGCCGCACCATTGGTTGCTATGGTCAGTACGGCAAGTTATGCGCAAACCTGGAAAATCAATCTCCGGGATGCAGACTTAACCGCCTTCATTAATGAAGTGGCGGATATTACCGGTAAAAATTTTGCGGTAGATCCTCGGGTTCGAGGTAATGTCACGGTCATTTCCAACAAGCCACTGAATAAAAACGAAGTTTATGACCTGTTTTTAGGGGTCTTGAATGTCAATGGTGTAGTGGCCATTCCTTCAGGAAATACCATCAAGCTGGTTCCAGACAGCAATGTCAAAAGCTCCGGGATTCCCTATGATGCACGTCATCGTGCGACTGGTGACCAGATTGTCACTCGCGTGATCTGGCTGGAAAATACCAATCCGAATGACCTGATTCCAGCCCTGCGTCCGTTGATGCCACAGTTTGCCCATTTGGCTGCCGTTCCAGGTACCAATGCACTGATTGTGTCGGACCGGGCGACCAATATCTATCAGCTGGAAACCATCATCCGTAATCTGGATGGCACGGGCCAGAATGATATTGAAGCCATTAGCCTGCAATCCAGTCAGGCCGAAGAAATGATCGAGCTGATTGATTCAATGGCAGCGACAGGTGCAGCTAAAGATCTGCGTGGTTCACGGGTACGGGTCATGGCAGATGTGCGTACCAACCGTATTCTGATTAAAGGGGATCCAGCGACACGCAAGCGCATTCGTCAGATTATTGAAACACTGGATGTGCCTGCAGCAGACCGTCTGGGGGGCTTAAAAGTCTTCCGTTTGAAATATGCCAGTGCCAAGAATCTTTCGGAAATTTTGCAGGGGTTAGTGACAGGGCAGGCAGTCAATACTGGTTTGGATAATTCTTCTTCCAGCTCATCTTCTTATAATTCGACTAATAACCTGAATAACAATAATACCACTAGCTCAAATAGCTCAGGTGCATCCAATATTCAGCTCAATACTGGCATGAAAACCGAGCAAGGCGGGATCAGCAGCTTTAATGCCAATGGCGTCAGTATTATTGCGGATGCCACGCAGAATTCTCTGGTGGTTAAAGCAGACCCGCAACTGATGCGTGAAATTGAATCTGCGATTGATCAGTTGGATGTGCGCCGTCAACAGGTTCTGATTGAAGCTGCAATTATTGAAGTAGAAGGGACAGATGCGGACCAGCTGGGTGTGCAATGGGCTTTGGGGGATATCAGCAGCGGAATTGGCTTAATTAACTTCGATAAGTTTGGTACTAGTCTGAGAAATATTGCGGCGGGCTATCTCGCAGGTGGTGGCTTAGGTGCTGCAAGTACTGTGGGTGCGGGTAGTTCCATTGTGATTGGAGATTTTCAGGAAGGCAGTGATGGTTCACGTCGCCTGTATGGTGCGATGATTCAGGCCTTAAAAGAAACCACCAAGTCTAACCTATTATCTACGCCGTCGATTGTGACCATGGATAATGAAGAAGCCTATATTGTCGTGGGTGAGAATGTACCCTTTGTGACCGGTTCGGTTTCGACCAGTGGCTCAGGCGTGGCTAATCCTTATACCACCATTGAGCGTAAAGATGTTGGGGTGACCTTAAAAGTTGTACCGCACATTGGTGAAGATGGTACGGTACGTCTGGAAGTTGAACAGGAAGTCTCTGCGGTCAATCGAGATCGTGGACAAGCACAGGATTTGGTGACCAGCAAGCGTGCAATTAAAACTTCGATTCTGGCTGAACATGGGCAAACCATCGTACTCGGTGGCTTAATCTCGGATAATACTACGTATGGACGTCAGGCTGTTCCAGGTCTGGGAGCGATTCCGGGTATAGGGCGCTTATTCCGCGCTGAAGGTAAGTCTAATCAGAAACGTAACTTATTGATCTTTATCCATCCAACGATTGTGGGGGATAAAAATGAAGTACGTAAACTGGCCCAACAACGTTATGGTCAACTCTATAGCCTGCAATTGGCACTCGATTCAGACGGTAATTTTGCCAAGCTACCGGAAAGTGTTGAAGATGTGTATCAACAGCGTATTCCAGTTTCCAAGACACCACTGACGAATTCGTCCTACCAGAATGTTCCGAGTGCGCCAGCGTCAACGCCGTCAGCCGCAGCAGTGGCTACACCAGTGGCAATTGAGCCAGGGATTCAGCGACAAGTGGTACAGCAGCCAGTCCAGCAGGTTGAAAAAAGTAGAAATACCGTTACAACAACCACACTTAGACCAAAAAGCTAGACCATTCGCATTTGCATACAGCATGTTATGATAATGTCAAAGAGAATAGAGAAGTAGATTTCATGACTTGGAAAATACAGGCAATTACCGATGACTTGACCGGACAGGAAATAGCAATCGACCGTGACATGCTGGTAGGGCGTCATCAGGCGGCTGATATTGTGCTGCAGGCTGCGGAAATCTCGCGTAAGCATGCTGCTTTTCTGCTGAAAAACGATGCACTATGGGTACAGGATCTAGGCTCATCTAATGGCACTTTCGTGAATGACTTGCGTATTGAGCAGGAAACGCGATTAAAACAAGACGATGTAGTCCAGTTTGCCACCTTGAAATTTCTGGTTCTTGAACCTGTAGCGCCTGTTGAAGTGGCGCCAGAAGTTGAAGAAACAGCAGAGCAAGTGGTTGAAGAAATCGAAACGGTTGAGAAAACTCCTGCCCAGCAGATGAATGAGCAGGGCATTCCAGAATTGAAAGAGCGTGATGCTTCAGTCAACTTGACCCGTGATGGTATGCCGACCAATGTCGGTATTCCAAAACCTGCGCCTATTGCTGAAGGGGTAGACCTGAGCTCGGTTAAGCCAGAACCCGCACCGATTCCGGTGGAACAGCCTGTTTCTCGTGTAGAGCAGGAAAAAGAAGCACAGAAAAATGCATCTATTGGACTGATTTCACTAATCGTTCTGATTATTTTGGCGATTATCGCCTGGGTGTTGTTTAAATAAGCCCATGATTGGTTACAATCGAGGCATGCATCACGCATGCCTTTTTTATGGCTGCAAATAAAGAAAATGAGGGGCAGGATGTCAATTGCACAATTGGAACAACGTAAGCTGATTTTATTCGATCTGGATGGTACCTTGGTGGATTCAGCCCATGATCTGTATCGAGCCATGAATATGAGCCTGAATGTCTTGCAGCTACCCCTGGTGACTGAGGAGCAGGTACGGGTGTGGATCGGTAAAGGAACGTCCAAGTTCTGTGAAAGCGTACTCCAGCATTTGGTGGGAGAAGTATTACCTGCCCAGCATCAGGAATTACTTGCGACGTTCCTGGAAATTTATAATGCCGATCCTTGTGTAGATACCAAGCCATTTGACGGAATTATCGAGTTTCTGGAATGGGGTAAGGCTAACGATAAAAAACTGATCTGTGTGACCAATAAACCAGAAGAACCGGCACGCAGTATTCTGGATATTCTGGAAATGGCGCAATACTTTGATGACACGATTGGTGGTGATCGCTTTACCGAGCGTAAGCCAGATCCGCGTCAGTTGTTGCATTGTGTGGAGCATTATGGCGTGACCAAAGAGCAGGTACTGATGATCGGGGACTCAGTCAATGACATCGAAGCTGCGCGCCGTGCGGGTATAGATTGTATTGTAGTCAGCTATGGCTATAATCATGGTGAAAATATAGCAGACTGTGATCCTCAAGAAATTGTCGATGATCTACGTGAGTTGCTTACTTAAATAGGGTACGAAGGAAATAAGATGAATAGTTGTAAGGTTTTTCGATGGCGTCGCTCAGTCCAATTCCATTTCCATACTGAGTAACCCTAATTTAAAGAGAAAAACCGAATGACAACTTCAGCTCAATTCCAGCAACTTGCATCTCAAGGCTACAACCTGATTCCTGTATACCGCCAGCGCCTGGCTGATACTGATACTCCTTTATCTATCTTTGCCCGTCTAAAACAGCACCAACAGGCTTATCTGTTCGAATCTGTGGAAGGGGGAGAAAACTGGGCGCGCTATTCAATTATCGGCCTGGGTGAATCGACTGTATTCTCCTGTAATGCGGGTGAACTGACTGTTCAGCATCCAGATGGCTCTATTGAAAAACAGCACTGTGCCGATCCATTCCAGTATATCCGTGACTTTCAGGCACAGTTTAAAGTACCGACCCAGGCAGAACTTCCAGCCTTACCAAGCTTTACCGGTGGTCTTGTCGGTTACTTTGGTTATGACTCAGTACGTTATATCGAACCTAAGCTAAAAAATGTGCCTGAAGCTGATCCGGTAGGCTTGCCAGATATCTGGATGATGCTGTCCAAAACCGTCATCGTATTCGATAATCTGAAAGATACCCTGTTCCTGATTGTCCATGCCGATGCAGCGGATCAGGCAGCTTATGAGAAAGCGCAGCAGCAGCTGGATGAGCTGGAAAATATTCTGGCAACACCAGTGAGCCTGAAAGCAGAAAAACATACAGCACCGCACTTTGAGTCTTTAACTGGACATGACAACTTTATTGCCTCTATTGAAAAGGTAAAAGAGTACATTCGTGCCGGAGATGTGATGCAGGTCGTGCCGGGTCATCGTATGGTTTCTGATTTCGATGGTGAGCCTTTACAGGTCTATCGCGCATTACGTCATCTTAATCCATCACCTTACCTGTTCCTCGTGCAAGGGCAGACCCTAGAAAATAATACGCCGTTCCATATTGTGGGTTCTTCACCGGAAATTCTTTCTCGTCTGGAAAATGGCATTGCGACTGTTCGTCCACTGGCGGGTACGCGTCCACGTGGCAAGACCAAAGAAGAAGATCTGGCACTGGAAAAAGATTTACTGTCTGATGAAAAAGAAATTGCCGAGCACTTAATGCTGATTGACTTGGGCCGAAATGATGTCGGTCGAGTATCCAAAATCGGTAAAGTACAAGTCACTGATCAAATGGTGATCGAACGTTACTCGCATGTGATGCACATTGTGTCGAATGTACAAGGTGAAGTGCGTGATGATGTCGATGCACTGGATGTTTTTAAGGCAACTTTCCCTGCGGGAACACTTTCTGGTGCGCCAAAAATTCGTGCCATGGAAATTATTGACGAAGTTGAGCCAGTGAAACGCGGAATTTTTGGCGGCGCTGTTGGTTATTTAGGCTGGCATGGTGAAATGGACATGTCGATTGCCATTCGTACCTGCGTGATTCGTGAAAATAAGGTCTATGTTCAGGCTGGAGCAGGGCTGGTTGCGGACTCAAATCCTGAGTCAGAATGGAATGAAACCCAAATAAAAGCTCGTGCAGTGATCAAAGCGGTTGAATTATCATCAAACGGATTGATTTTGTGAGTTTTTGGCGTTTTTTTTGAAAAAAACACTTGCATGGATTCTGAGTTTTGCTAAACTGCACACCGTTCCGATACGAAACGTACGAAACACTAAGAAACGCCGGCATAGCTCAGTTGGTAGAGCAACTGACTTGTAATCAGTAGGTCCACAGTTCGAATCCGTGTGCCGGCACCATCTTAGAGAGTTTGGAGTGCGAAGTAAAGAACGACACTGATGTAAGTGTAAAAATGGTGAGGTTCCCGAGCGGTCAAAGGGGGCGGACTGTAACTCCGCTACGAAAGTTTCGAAGGTTCGAATCCTTCCCTCACCACCAATTTTAAGACTTCAAAGTGGTAAGTACCAACATCGTGCGGGAGTAGCTCAGTTGGTAGAGCGGCAGCCTTCCAAGCTGCATGTCGCGAGTTCGATCCTCGTCTCCCGCTCCATTGTTTGAAGTGCTAATATTTGCTCTTATAGCTCAGTGGTAGAGCACTCCCTTGGTAAGGGAGAGGTCTCGAGTTCAAATCTCGATAAGAGCTCCAGATTACAGTTTGGCAACGTGGTTGCAAAAATATTTCAAAAGCAGGCTATTTAGTCTGCTTTTCAAGTATTTGGTGTTTGGTTTTTTTTAAACGATATGTCGGAGCTGGGTTTTACTCAGAATTGTGTTCGACGTAAACGAGGAAGATTAACATGGCTAAGGCTAAGTTTGAACGTAATAAGCCACACGTTAACGTGGGCACAATCGGTCACGTTGACCATGGTAAAACAACTTTAACAGCTGCGATTGCAACTGTATGTGCGAAAAAATTCGGTGGTGAAGCGAAAGACTACGCTGCAATCGACTCTGCACCAGAAGAAAAAGCACGTGGTATTACAATTAATACTTCACACGTAGAATACGATTCTCCAACTCGTCACTACGCTCACGTAGACTGCCCGGGCCACGCCGATTATGTTAAAAACATGATTACTGGTGCTGCTCAGATGGACGGCGCGATCCTTGTATGTGCTGCGACTGACGGTCCAATGCCACAAACTCGTGAACACATCCTGCTTTCTCGTCAGGTAGGTGTACCTTACATCGTTGTATTCTTGAACAAATGCGACCTTGTAGACGACGAAGAACTTCTTGAATTAGTAGAAATGGAAGTTCGTGAACTTCTTTCTACTTACGACTTCCCAGGTGATGACACTCCTGTAATCCGTGGTTCAGCACTTGCTGCACTTAACGGTGAGGCTGGTCAATACGGTGAAGATGCTGTTGTAGCTCTTGTTGAAGCGCTTGACTCTTACATCCCAGAACCAGAACGTGCAATCGACCAAGCATTCCTGATGCCAATCGAAGATGTATTCTCAATTTCTGGTCGTGGTACAGTTGTAACTGGCCGTGTTGAAACTGGTGTCATCAAAGTTGGTGAAGAAGTTGAAATTGTGGGTATCAAAGATACAGTTAAAACTACTGTAACTGGCGTTGAAATGTTCCGTAAACTTCTTGACGAAGGCCGTGCTGGTGAGAACTGTGGTATCTTGCTTCGTGGTACTAAACGTGAAGACGTACAACGTGGTCAAGTACTTGCTAAACCAGGTTCTATCAAACCGCACACTAAATTCGATGCAGAAGTATACGTACTTTCTAAAGACGAAGGTGGTCGTCACACTCCATTCCTTAACGGTTACCGTCCACAGTTCTACTTCCGTACAACTGACGTAACTGGCGCGATTTCTTTGAAAGAAGGCGTTGAAATGGTTATGCCTGGTGACAACGTAGAAATGTCAGTAGAACTAATTCACCCAATCGCAATGGACCCAGGTCTACGTTTTGCGATCCGTGAGGGTGGTCGTACAGTTGGTGCTGGTGTAGTTGCTAAAGTAACTGCATAATCATAGAATAGAAAATAAGCTGGAGTTTCGGCTCCAGTTTATCTACAGGCCAGTAGTTCAATTGGTAGAGCGTCGGTCTCCAAAACCGAATGTTGGGGGTTCGAGTCCCTCCTGGCCTGCCAAGTTTTTTTCAAAAGACGCTTGATGTCGGCAAAACTGGTCATATAATAAGTCGCGAAACCTACGACGAGTACAAAAATGTCGAATGATAAATCACGCGACGCATTAAGCGAAGCGGCAATTCCTCAAAGAAATAATCCTGCTGTAGATGTAAGTTCTGGTTCTCCATTAGACATTGTTCTATGGGTTATCGCCTTGATTTTATTGGTCGGTGCTATGATGGTAAACCAATATTTACCTGCATACTGGGCGCCTGCGAATGATATTTGGGTGCGCGTTGGGGTAATTTTGGCTTGTATCGTTGTGGCATTCGGTTTATTATACGCCACCCATCAAGGCAAAGGCTTTGTTCGTCTTCTTAAGGATGCACGAATCGAGTTACGTCGAGTGACCTGGCCTACCAAACAAGAGACTGTGACCACATCTTGGCAAGTCCTTGCTGTTGTAGTAATTGCAGCCATTGTTCTATGGTGCTTTGACTATGTTTTAGGCTGGTTAATGAAGTTTATTATCGGGTAAGAGAGCTATGAAACGTTGGTACATTATTCATGCCTATTCAGGTTATGAAAAACAAGTGATGCGTTCGCTTAATGATCGAATCCAGCGTAGCGCTGTTGCCGATAGCTTTGGTGAAGTCCTTGTTCCTACCGAAGAAGTGGTAGAAATGAAGGATGGCAAGAAGCGTAAATCAGAGCGTAAGTTCTTTCCTGGCTATGTATTAGTCGAAATGGAAATGAACGATGACACTTGGCACATCGTGAAAGAGTGTCCAAAAGTGCTTGGTTTTATTGGTGGTACGGCTGAAAAACCGGCTCCAATTACGCAAAAAGAAGCTGATGCAATCCTTGCACGTGTACGCAATACTGGTGAAGCACCGCGTCCTAAGACCATGTTTGAACCAGGCGAAGAATTACTCGTAATTGACGGTCCATTTACTGACTTTAAAGGTGTGGTGGAAGAAGTGCTTTACGACAAGTCACGCTTAACGCTGACGATTAACGTATTTAACCGACCAACTCAGGTTGAACTGGAATTTCGCCAAGTCGAAAAAACAGTTTAATTTGTTCGGGTTGAAAACGCCTGATTTGCGTGCAAATCAGGCATTGTTGTTGTAACGGTATCGTTACTTGAAATCATTGGGGAGCCTAACGGCGTTTGCACCCAGAGGTAATTTGAAATGGCTAAGAAGATTGACGGCTATATCAAGCTGCAAGTTCCAGCTGGTAAAGCGAATCCATCTCCACCGATTGGTCCTGCACTAGGTCAACGTGGTGTTAACATCATGGCATTCTGTAAAGAATTCAATGCTGCTACACAAAAAGTTGAAGCTGGTCTACCAATTCCAGTCGTGATCACTGTGTACAACGACAAGTCGTTCACATTCATCATGAAAACTCCACCTGCTGCTGTTCTTCTTAAGAAAGCTGCTGGTATCCAAAAGGGTTCTTCTGTACCTAACAAAACTAAAGTTGGTAAGTTGACTCGTGCTCAATTGGAAGAAATCGCGACTACTAAAGAACCAGACTTAACTGGTGCTGATTTAGACGCGCGTGTACGTACCATCGCTGGTTCTGCACGTTCTATGGGCTTGGAAGTGGAGCTATAAGACATGGCAAAGTTAACTAAACGTCAAAAAGCCATTGCTGCTGCTGTAGAAGCACAGAAAGTTTACACTTTAGAAGAAGCTGTAGAAGTTCTTACTAGCCTTCCAGCTGCGAAATTCAAAGAATCTTTGGACATCGCTGTAAACCTGGGTGTTGACCCTCGTAAATCTGATCAGGTTGTTCGTGGCGCGACTACTCTTCCTGCAGGTACTGGTAAAACTGTACGCGTAGCTGTATTTGCTCAAGGCGCTGCTGCTGAAGCTGCGAAAGAAGCTGGTGCAGACGTTGTTGGTTTCGACGATCTTGCTGAAAGCATCCAAGGCGGAAACCTTGACTTCGACGTAGTGATTGCTGCTCCTGATGCAATGCGCGTTGTTGGTAAACTGGGTACGATTCTTGGTCCACGTGGCTTAATGCCAAACCCTAAAGTGGGTACTGTAACTCCTGACGTAGCAACTGCAGTTAAAAATGCAAAAGCTGGTCAAGCGCGTTACCGTGTAGACAAAGCAGGTATTATCCACGCTGCGATCGGTCAAGTAGGTTTCTCTGCTGAAGCTGTTCGTCAAAACGTTGAAGCTCTTGTAGCTGACCTTAAGAAAGCAAAACCTGCTACTTCTAAAGGTGTTTACATTCAAAAGATCACTCTAAGCTCTACTATGGGTCCTGGTCTGATCGTTGATGTAGCAAACGTTTCTAAATAAGTTATAAACTTATACAGAATTTTAAAGCCCTGAGTAAGTTTTAAAGCACTGCTTTAAAACTTACGCAAGAAGAAACCGGTTTCGGACTACTTGCGAACTTAGGCAGACTTTGAATTGATAAATGTAAATTTATCAGCGTCAAAGACCTCAGGCGAGGGGAGTTTTATGCTTTCCTCTTAATACTCCAGCCTGCGTAGACGCGGTGGTGTGATTTGTTCATCCTCCGCGTGTGATTTCAGAGATGAATTCACGAATTGGGAGTGTGCTTGTGATCAGGCACATAAATCACCGTTAGGAGGTTTTACAATGGCTCTTCTTATTGAAGGCAAAAAACAGATCGTAGCTGAAGTAAGTGAAATTGCTTCTACTGCATTTGCCGCTGTTGTTGCTGACTACCAAGGTTTAACAGTTGAGCAATTAACTGCTCTTCGTGTTGAAGCTCGTAAACTAGGTGTTAAAACACGTATCGTGCGTAACACTCTGGCTAAACGCGCTCTTCAAGATACTCAATTCAATATCTTGAACGACAGCCTTGTTGGCCCAACAATCTTAGCTTTCTCGACTTCTGAAGACGACATGGGTGCAGCTGCACGCTTGTTCGAAGAATTCGCAAAAACTAACAAAGCATTCGAACTTAAAGCTGCTGCATTTGATGGCAAAGTTTACGAAGGTGCTGAAGTTAGCGTAATCGCGAACCTTCCGAACCAAGAAAAAGCGCTTACTATGCTTGCAAACGTTCTTCAAGCTCCTATTTCGAAATTGGGTCGCCTTATTACTGCGCTCAAAGAGAAAAACGAGTCAGAAGCTGCATAAGCTTAAATTTATTTCCACACCATTCAATTTCCATTTGGAGTTATTCTCATGGCTTTAACTAACGAAGAAATCCTAAACGCAGTTGCAGAAAAAACTGTTCTTGAACTTGTTGAACTAATCTCTGCTTTCGAAGAGAAATTCAACGTATCTGCTGCTGCTGTTGCTGTTGCTGCTGCTCCTGGCGCTGCTGCTGCTGCTGAAGAACAATCAGAATTCAACGTTGAGTTGACTTCTTTCGGTGGTAACAAAGTTGCTGTAATTAAAGCAGTTCGTGAAGCTACTGGTCTTGGCTTGAAAGAAGCTAAAGACATGGTTGAAGGCGCACCTACAGTTCTTAAAGAAGGCGTTTCTAAAGAAGAAGGCGAAGAGCTTAAGAAAAAACTTGAAGAAGCTGGTGCTACAGTTACTCTTAAGTAATTTCTTAAAGGAGCCGGTTTTTTTATAATCGGCTCCAAAAATTGGCTGATGGCTCTTGGGTCATCAGCCTTTTTGCGTTACAATAATCGGCTCGATTTTTGTTTGCATGATATAAAATTCATACAAATTAAAAATAAACATAATGAACAAACGCTTACCAATATTTTTCATTAAAAAAATATTGTTAAGCGTTTTAATACCACTAAAAATTGCAGCATTTGTAAAGAGTGGTGGCCATATCGGCCAGCGTAATTCCTTCTGAGCCCGTTCTGCAGGCGGGCTTGGTTTACACTTTCCGAGGACTCCAGATGGCATACTCATATACCGAAAAGAAACGGATCCGTAAGAATTTTGGTAAATTGCCTAGCGTCATGGATGCTCCGTACCTGCTCGCGATTCAAGTCGACTCGTACAGAACATTCTTACAAGATGGCAAATCACCAAAAAACCGCGAAGATATCGGTCTCCAAGCCGCATTTCGTTCAGTTTTTCCTATTGAAAGTTATTCTGGCAATGCTGCTTTAGAATTCGTTGAGTATAGTCTTGGTAAGCCTGAGTTTGATGTACGCGAATGTATCCTTCGTGGCTCAACTTATGCAGCACCAATGCGCGTAAAAATTCGTTTGATCCTGAAAGATCGCGAAACTAAATCAATCAAAGACGTACGTGAACAAGAAGTCTACATGGGCGAAATGCCGCTTATGACAGACAACGGTACTTTCGTGATTAACGGTACCGAGCGTGTAATCGTATCGCAATTGCACCGTTCACCGGGCGTATTCTTTGACCACGATAAAGGCAAAACTCACTCAAGCGGTAAAGTCCTTTATTCAGCTCGTATCATTCCTTACCGTGGTTCATGGTTAGACTTTGAATTTGATGCCAAAGACCTGGTCTACGTACGTATTGACCGTCGTCGTAAATTGCTTGCGACTGTGGTGCTTCGTGCGCTGGGTTATGCCAACGAACAAATTCTCGACATGTTCTACGAGAAAGTACCTGTGTATCTGGACATGGGTAGCTACCAGATTGACCTTGTTCCAGAGCGCCTGCGCGGCGAAATGGCACAGTTCGACATTGCTGACAAAGACGGCAAAGTCATTGTTGAACAAGGTAAACGTATTAACGCACGTCATGTACGTCAAATGGAAGCATCTGGTCTTGAGAAGCTTTCTGTTCCTGATGAATACCTGTACGAACGTATCACTGCTGAAGACATCCCACTGAAAGATGGTGATGTGATTGCAGCCAATACTGTTCTAAGCCATGAAATTATGGTGAAAATTGCAGAAGGCGGCGTGAAACAGTTCAACATCCTGTTCACTAACGATATCGACCGTGGTCCATTCATTGCGGATACATTACGTGCTGATACCACAGTAAGCCGTGATGAAGCACTTGTAGAAATCTACAAAGTCATGCGTCCAGGTGAGCCACCAACAAAAGAAGCTGCTGAGAACCTGTTCAACAACCTGTTCTTCTCTTCTGAGCGTTATGATCTGTCTCCAGTCGGCCGTATGAAGTTTAACCGTCGTTTGGGTCGTCCTTACGAAGTGGGTACTGATCAGAAGTCACGCGAAGTTGAAGGCATTCTCTCGAATGAAGATATCACTGATGTATTAAAAACATTAGTAGAAATCCGTAACGGTAAAGGTGAAGTCGACGATATCGACCACTTGGGTAACCGTCGTGTTCGTTCTGTGGGTGAAATGACTGAGAACCAATTCCGTGTAGGTCTGGTTCGTGTAGAACGTGCTGTTAAAGAACGTTTGTCTCAAGCTGAAACTGATAATCTGTCTCCGCAAGACCTGATCAATGCGAAGCCAGTGGCTGCTGCAATCAAAGAATTCTTTGGTTCAAGCCAGTTGTCTCAGTTCATGGACCAAAACAACCCGTTATCTGAAATTACCCACAAGCGTCGTGTATCAGCACTTGGGCCTGGTGGTTTGACTCGTGAACGTGCGGGCTTCGAAGTACGTGACGTACATCAAACTCACTATGGTCGTGTATGTCCAATTGAGACTCCTGAGGGTCCAAACATTGGTTTGATCAACTCTCTGTCTGTTTACGCCAAATGTAACAACTTCGGTTTCCTGGAAACTCCATACCGTAAAGTGGTTGATGGCCGCGTAACTGATGACGTTGAATACCTGTCTGCGATTGAAGAAGTAGGTACTGTGATTGCACAGGCCGACTCTGCAGTAGATAAAGACGGCAACCTGTCTGAAGAATTCGTTTCTGTACGTCACCAAGGTGAATTCGTACGTATGCCTCCTGAAAAAGTGACGCATATGGACGTATCTGCTCAACAGGTTGTATCTGTAGCAGCATCACTGATTCCGTTCCTTGAGCACGATGACGCCAACCGTGCATTGATGGGTTCGAACATGCAACGTCAGGCTGTTCCTACGTTAATCGCTGACAAACCACTGGTTGGTACCGGTATGGAAGCGAACGTAGCACATGACTCTGGTGTATGTGTAATCGCGAAACGTGGTGGTCGTATTGAATTTGTTGACGCTTCGCGTGTTGTAATTCGTGTCAACGAAGACGAAATGGTTGCGGGCGAAGCAGGTGTAGATATCTATAACCTGATCAAATACACACGTTCTAACCAGAACACTTGTATCAACCAGAAAGTTCTTGTGAACCTGGGCGATAAAGTAGGTCGTGGCGACGTTCTGGCTGACGGTCCATCAACTGATGGTGGTGAGCTAGCATTGGGTCAAAACATGCGTGTAGCGTTCATGACTTGGAACGGTTACAACTACGAAGACTCTATCTTGTTATCTGAGCGTGTTCTTCAAGAAGACCGTTTAACGTCTATTCACATCCAGGAACTTTCATGTGTTGCACGTGATACCAAACTGGGTGCTGAAGAAATTACTGCCGATATCCCGAACGTGGGTGAAGCAGCGCTTTCTAAACTGGACGAGTCAGGTATCGTTTACATCGGTGCTGAAGTGACCGCGGGTGACATCCTGGTAGGTAAAGTAACGCCTAAAGGTGAAACTCAGTTAACTCCTGAAGAAAAACTGCTTCGTGCAATCTTCGGTGAAAAAGCGGCTGACGTAAAAGACTCTTCTTTACGTGTTCCATCGGGTACTAAAGGTACTGTGATCGACGTTCAAGTGTTTACACGTGACGGTCTTGAGAAAGACGAACGTGCTCAGGCAATTGAAAAAGCTCAGCTGGATGCTTACCGTAAAGACTTGAAAGAAGAATACAAAATCTTCGAAGAAGCAGCACGCGAACGTATTGTCCGTCTGTTGAAAGGTCAGGAATCTAACGGTGGCGGTACTACTAAACGCGGTGACAAACTGTCTGAAGAATTGTTATCTGGTTTAGAGCTGGTTGATCTGCTTGATATCCAACCAAGTGATGAAGCAATTGCTGAACGTTTAACTCAAATTCAAGTGTTCTTAAAAGAGAAGAGCCTTGAAATTGATGAGAAATTTGCTGAGAAAAAACGCAAACTTTCTACAGGTGACGAACTGACAACTGGCGTATTGAAAGTTGTTAAGGTTTACCTGGCCGTTAAACGTCGTATCCAGCCTGGTGATAAGATGGCGGGTCGTCACGGTAACAAGGGTGTAGTTTCTAACATCCTGCCTGTTGAAGACATGCCGCACGATGCCAATGGTGTACCAGTAGATATCGTACTGAACCCGCTCGGTGTACCATCACGTATGAACGTCGGTCAGATTCTGGAAACTCACTTGGGTATGGCTGCTAAAGGTCTTGGCGATCAAATCGATAAGATGCTGAAAGAACAGCGTACAGTTCTTGAACTGCGTGATTTCCTAGACAAGATTTATAATAAGGTTGGCGGTCAGCAAGAAGATCTTGACAGCCTGACTGATGAAGAAATCTTGAAACTGTCTGGTAACTTGCGTAAAGGTGTTCCTCTGGCAACTCCAGTATTTGATGGTGCTGAAGAAGGTCAGATCAAAGAATTACTTGAGCTTGCTGGCTTGTCACGTACGGGTCAAACTGTATTGTATGATGGCCGTACTGGTGAACGTTTCGACCGTCCTGTAACTGTAGGTTACATGTACATGCTGAAACTGAACCACTTGGTTGACGACAAGATGCATGCGCGTTCTACTGGTTCTTACTCTCTAGTAACGCAACAGCCGCTTGGTGGTAAAGCACAATTCGGTGGTCAGCGTTTCGGTGAGATGGAAGTCTGGGCACTGGAAGCATACGGTGCAGCATATACGCTTCAAGAAATGCTTACTGTGAAGTCGGATGACGTTGAAGGCCGTACCCGTATCTATAAGAACATTGTAGATGGTAACCATTATATGGACCCAGGTATGCCTGAATCGTTCAACGTATTGACCAAAGAGATCCGTTCTTTAGGTATCAACATTGAACTGAAAAATGGTGACTAAGAAATCTCCCCCGACCCCTCTTTAAGAAAGAGGGGAGAAAGTCCCCCTTTATAAAGGGGGATTTAGGGGGGATTCTTGAGATTCCCGAATTTCAGTAAAAAACAATATTTGTGACCCAGTCGGGAAGTGAAAATCTCCTCGACACACGGAGAAAAAAATTGAAAGACTTGCTCGATATCATGCGCAAAAAGACGGATTCCGACGGTCATGCTCCTGTAGAGTTTGATCGCATCCGTATTGGTCTTGCGTCACCAGAAATGATTAAGTCGTGGTCTCATGGTGAAGTTAAAAAGCCAGAAACCATTAACTACCGTACGTTCAAACCAGAACGTGACGGTTTATTCTGTGCCAAAATCTTTGGTCCAGTAAAAGATTACGAATGCTTGTGTGGTAAATACAAGCGTATGAAATACAAAGGCGTCATTTGTGAAAAATGTGGCGTTGAAGTAACAACTGCGAAAGTTCGTCGTGAGCGTATGGGTCACATTGAGCTTGCTTCTCCAGTTGCGCACATCTGGTTCCTGAAATCATTGCCTAGCCGTATCGGTCTTTTATTAGACATGACGCTACGTGATATCGAACGCGTATTGTATTTCGAATCTTACGTTGTAACTGACCCAGGTATGACTCCATTTGAGAAATACCAACTTCTGAACGATGAAGAATACTTCAATGCGTTAGAAGAACACGGTGATGAATTCACTGCGAAAATGGGTGCAGAAGCGGTTCAAGACTTGCTTAAAGATATCGATCTTGAAGCTGAAATTGCGCGTCTTCGTGAAGAAATCCCTAACACAACTTCAGAAACTAAGCTTAAAAAAGCCTCTAAACGTCTGAAATTGATGGAAGCATTCAACGATTCGAACAACAAGCCAGAATGGATGGTGATGAACGTACTTCCTGTACTTCCACCAGATCTTCGTCCGCTTGTACCACTTGAAGGTGGTCGTTTCGCGACTTCTGACCTGAACGACCTTTACCGTCGTGTGATCAACCGTAACAACCGTTTGAAACGTCTTCTTGACCTTGCGGCTCCAGATATCATCGTACGTAACGAAAAACGTATGTTGCAAGAATCTGTAGATGCATTGCTGGATAACGGTCGTCGTGGTCGTGCAATTACAGGTTCGAACAAACGTCCGCTTAAATCTTTGGCAGATATGATCAAAGGTAAACAAGGTCGTTTCCGTCAGAACTTGTTGGGTAAACGTGTCGATTACTCTGGTCGTTCGGTAATTACCGTAGGTCCAAGCCTGCGTTTACACCAATGTGGTCTTCCTAAGAAAATGGCGCTTGAACTGTTCAAGCCATTCATCTTTGCGAAGCTGCAAGCATCTGGTCAAGCAACAACCATTAAAGCTGCGAAGAAAATGGTTGAACGTGAAACTCCAGAAGTTTGGGATGTTCTTGCCTCTGTGATTCGTCAGCATCCAGTAATGTTGAACCGTGCGCCGACCCTTCACCGTCTAGGTCTTCAAGCATTTGAACCTATTCTGATTGAAGGTAAAGCGATCCGTCTTCACCCACTCGTATGTGCTGCGTTCAACGCCGACTTCGACGGTGACCAAATGGCGGTACACGTACCATTAACACTTGAAGCTCAGTTAGAAGCTCGTGCGTTAATGATGTCGACTAACAACATTCTGTCTCCAGCGAACGGTGAGCCAATCATCGTACCGTCTCAGGACGTTGTCTTGGGTCTTTACTACATCACTCGTGATGCAGTAAATGCCAAAGGTGAAGGCATGGTGTTCGCGGATACTGACGAAGTGAACCGTGCGCTTGCGACTGGTCAGGTAGATATGCACGCTCGCGTGAAAGCACGTGTACACCAAACCGTGATCAACGAAAACGGCGAACGTGAACAGCAAACGATTATCGTAGATACAACTCCTGGTCGCTGTCTGCTTTGGGAAGTTGTGCCTGAAGGTATGGACTTCCAGCAAATTAACGTTGAGATGACTAAAAAGAACATCTCTAAGTTAATCAACTCTTGCTACCGTAAACTGGGTCTGAAAGACACTGTTATCTTCGCGGACCAATTGATGTACCTTGGCTTCCGCCAAGCGACTCGTTCTGGTGTTTCTGTTGGTATGGAAGACATGGTCATTCCACCACAAAAACAAGCGATTATCGGGAAAGCCGAAGCTGAAGTTCGTGAAATTGAACAACAGTTCGAACAAGGTTTCGTAACTGCCGGCGAACGTTATAACAAAGTGGTCGATATCTGGGCGCGTACAAACGACCAGGTAGCGAAAGCGATGATGGATAACTTGTCATTCACGACTGTTAAGAACAAACAGGGTGAGGACGAGAAACAGAAATCATTCAACAGCATCTACATGATGTCTGACTCTGGTGCCCGTGGTTCTGCAGCTCAGATTCGTCAGTTGGCTGGTATGCGTGGTCTGATGGCGAAACCGGATGGTTCGATCATTGAGACACCAATTAAAGCGAACTTCCGTGAAGGTTTGACAGTACTTCAGTACTTCATTTCAACACACGGTGCGCGTAAAGGTTTGGCCGATACAGCACTGAAAACAGCGAACTCTGGTTACCTGACTCGTCGTCTGGTAGACGTTGCGCAAGACTTGGTCATCACTGAGCCGGATTGTGGTACGTTGTCTGGTCTTGTCATGACTCCGTTCATTCAAGGCGGTGACGTGATCGAGAACCTGGGTACTCGAGTACTAGGTCGTGTAGTTGCTGAAGATGTGAAACGTGCGGGTACTGAAGAAGTTATTCTGCCGCGTAACACATTGATCGACGAAAAACTTGCAAACTACCTGGAAGAGCAAGGTGTCGATGAAGTTAAAGTACGTTCAGTCGTATCTTGTGAATCTACTTTCGGTGTTTGTGCGAAATGTTACGGTCGTGACCTTGCACGCGGTCACTTGGTAAACCCAGGTGAATCTGTGGGTGTTATGGCTGCTCAGTCAATTGGTGAGCCGGGTACACAGTTAACCATGCGTACCTTCCACGTAGGTGGTGCTGCGAGCCGAACTTCTGCTGCAAACAGCGTACAAGTTCGTAATAAAGGTACTGTACGTTTCCATAACGTAAAAACTGTACAACATGCCAAAGGTCACTTGGTATCAACTTCACGTTCAGGTGAAATCGGTATTGCAGATGACTTAGGCCGTGAACGTGAACGTTACAAACTGCCATATGGTGCGTCTATCTTGCTGAAAGATGGCGAAGCTGTAGAAGCAGGCGGTATCGTAGCGACTTGGGATCCGCATACACATCCACTTGTAACAGAAGTAGCTGGTAAAGTTCGCTTCAGCCAGATTGCTGATGGTGTAACTGCAACATCGAAAACTGATGATGCAACTGGTATGACCACTGTTGAAATCTTGCCTGTAACAGCACGTCCTGCTTCTGGTAAAGATTTACGTCCAGCTGTTGTGCTTGACACAGTAGACGGCGGTGAACAGTTCTACTTCTTGCCACAAAACACCATTCTTTCTGTCCGTGATGGCGAAACAATTGGTGTGGGTGACGTAATTGGTCGTGTACCACAAGAATCTTCACGTACTCGTGATATTACCGGTGGTCTGCCACGTGTTGCTGACTTGTTCGAAGCGCGTAAACCGAAAGAACATGCAATCCTTGCAGAAGTTTCAGGTGTTGTAAGTTTCGGTAAAGAGACCAAAGGTAAAAACCGTCTGGTGATTACTCCGGATGATGGTTCTGAGATCTACGAAGAGCTGATTCCGAAATGGCGTACCATTAACGTGTTCGAAGGCGAACATGTTAACCGTGGTGAAACTATTTCTGATGGTCCACAGAACCCGCATGACATCTTACGTTTGAAAGGTGAAGTGGCGTTGACTAACTACATCGTGAACGAAGTTCAGGACGTTTACCGTCTGCAAGGTGTAAAAATCAACGACAAGCATATTGAAGTGATCGTACGTCAAATGCTGCGTAAAGTGGACATCACTGACGGTGGCGATACAAGCTTTATCAAAGGTGAACAAGTGGATTACATCCGTGTGATGCAAGAGAACCAAGCTGTTCTTGCGCAGAACAAGTTCCCTGCGAAGTTTGAACGTCAATTGATGGGTATTACCAAAGCGTCGCTTTCTACTGACTCGTTCATCTCTGCTGCATCGTTCCAGGAAACCACTCGTGTGTTAACTGAAGCGGCTGTAACAGGTAAAGAAGATGATTTACGCGGTCTGAAAGAAAACGTAGTTGTAGGTCGTCTGATCCCAGCGGGTACAGGCCTGGCTTATCACTTAGAGCGTCGTCGTCAGGAAGCAGAAGCTGCAGAATTTGAATTGCACAATGACTTCTCTGATGTAGACCAGGCGTTGAGCCAAGCATTCAGCGATGAATTTAACGGTCTGTAATTAGCCGCTAAATCATTTTAAAAAGCCACCTTCGGGTGGCTTTTTTATTTCCTAAAATTATTCATATTTATATCGCTAGAAAAGATCAGATTATCTGGTGGTTACTTGTCCTAAATATGGAGAAATCATCAATAAAACATGATCTTTCATGCGCTCTTTACAAAATAAATCATGAGGGTTTCAAGATTTAACATCTTGTTATGAATCGCTCCTTAAAATCAGGTTAATCTTAAGTCAAAGCACGAAGGAAGGCCAAGATCATGAAAAAGTTAATGAGCGTAATGGCTGTTGCAACTATCTCCACTTTTATGTTGGCAGGCTGTGAAAATATGTCTGCTAAAGATCAGCGTATTGGCGCAGCTGCGCTCGGTGGTGCAGTGGGTGGTGGTGTAGGTAACAGAGTAGGTGGTGGTGTTGGTGCAGCAGTTGGCGGTGGTGCCGGTGCAGCAGTCGGTAGTAAAGCTCAAGGTGGTTCAAACCGTAATGCGACCTATAGTGGTGTCGGTGGTGCTGTAGGTTCTGCAGTGGGTAAAAGCATCTTTGGCGGTACAGGTGGGGCTGCAATTGGTGGTGCCATCGGTGGTGGTGCTGGTGCAGCGATCGAACAGAATAACCGTCGTCGTTAATCGACAGAACTATCTTCCAGATCGATTTAAAAGCGCCTCCATGGCGCTTTTAGTTTATTCATATTTTGTTATTTAGCCTCTCGAGGCTTGCCTTTGCTCTGTTTAAGGCGGATATAAACGGTTTTTTGTACCTCAGCGATACGCACACCGGAATCATCATAAATATTAAGCTGATACTGGCGATAAACCGGACTATGGTTAGCTGCCAGTTCTTTTACTGTTTGTACTTCCTGCTTGGAAATCCGGATGTCAGCATAGACCGTTCCGCGTCCTGGTGCCAGAAACTGAATGGTAGAGCTTTTATCCCAGACAATATATTTTGGACCCAGATGGTGCATTAGTAACAACATATAAAAAGGGTCGACCATGGAATACAGGCTGCCACCAAAATGTACTCCCACAATATTCTGATTCTTGCGAGTCAGTGGCATTTTCACGCGAACGTGATAATTGGCAAAGTCCATTTCATCAATGACAATGCCTGCTCCACGATAGGGGGCATAGCGATTCAGGATAAATTTGGATAATAAAGGCAGTTGCTGAATTTTTCGTAATAGGCTCATGCGGATATTCTTTTTTCTGGTCTTGTATGCATACTAGAACAACAAAAATAAGCTGGCATTGATAAATCGTGCCTATTTCAACAATAAAAGAGTCAATCAGCGAATAAGGATACATCTATGCAAAGACATAGCCAGTGGGTAGATACCAGCGATCATCAACGTCTCTATGTGAAAACCTGGGGCGAGCCTGAACAACCAGCTTTAGTGCTGGTTCATGGTTATCCTGACCATCAGGATGTTTGGGAAGCGGTGATTTCTCACCTTGTTCAGGATTATTTTGTGGTGACCTATGATGTGCGCGGAGCAGGAGACTCCAGCGTTCCCAAGAAAATTCGGGATTATCGTCTGGAACGTCTGTGTGCAGATTTAGAGCAAGTGGTCGATCAGGTCTTGCCGGGACGAACTTTCCACCTCGCGGCTCATGACTGGGGGTCAATCCAGGCTTGGGAAGCGGTCACCGAACCTAAATTTAAAGGCCGGATTTTGTCTTTCAGCACCATGTCAGGTCCATGTCTGGATCATGCGGCTTTCTGGATGCGTGAACAGTTTAAACAGCATAAGGCCAAGTTTTTTAAACAGATGACCAAGTCTTGGTATATCGCGGTATTCCAGCTGCCTTTTATAGCGCCTACTGCATGGAATTTTTTTAATGCAGAACGTTGGGGCAAAATGATCAGCCAGCTGGAACAGCAAGATAATCTGCCGCTAAACCAGAATATTGTCAAAGATGGAAAATATGGCGTCAATCTGTATCGGGCGAACTTTTTGCCGCGTTTATCTCGACCTAGACAGCGTTTTGCGGTCTGTCCGGTACAGGCAATTGTGCTCAAAAAAGACCAGTTTGTTGGCCCGGATCTGATTGATGAAATGCCAAAATGGGTGGAAGATTTTTCCAGGGTAGAATTAAATGCCAATCACTGGGCGATTTTGAGTCAGCCGGAACAGGTGGCTCATCTAATCCATAATTTTATTCAGCAAAAATTAACAGCAACTACTTAATATGGAGATTGGGAACGTGACTCGGCAGGGATAAGTGGAAGAATTTTTATCCGGATTTTCTGATAAAATAGCCGTTTTCTCTCATTCCCAATTCATTATGTTCGCAATTCTTGCTGCTATTGGAGTCATGTTTGGACTCTCATTGGCACGTGTACCTGTGGTTTTTGCCCTGGTCATTGGTGCTGTTACGGGTGGTTTGTTGGCAGGTCTTGGCCTCCAGGGAACTTTAGACGCATTTAACAATGGTCTGGGCGGCGGCGCTAAAATTGCCTTGGCTTATGGCATCTTGGGTGCCTTTGCTTTGGCCTTGGCACGTTCCGGTTTGCCTGACTTGCTGGCCTATAAAATGATCACCACCTTAAAAGGTGAGGCATCAGAAAAGGCACAGAACAAGGTTAAATATCTGATCTTCTGTACAGTGGCATTGGCTGCCGTTTTCTCACAAAACGTGATTCCGGTACACATTGCCTTTATTCCGGTTCTGATTCCACCATTATTGCTGGTATTTAACCATCTGAAGCTGGATCGCCGTTTGGTGGCCTGTCTGCTGACCTTTGGTCTGGTGGGAACATATATGCTGGTTCCAGTCGGTTTTGGTGCCATCTTCCTGAATGATATTCTGGGCCATAACATCAATACCTTTGGTAAACCTTATGGCTTTGAGATTACTTATGACCAGATTCCCGCTGCGATGGCGATTCCGGTCTCAGGTATGTTCGTGGGTTTGCTGGTGGCCATGTTTATCAGCTACCGTAAGCCGCGTCTCTATAAAGATATCCATGTGGAACAGCAGCAAAGTATCTCTGCTGAACTGGGTGTAGAACAAAAATCAGCGAAACCGCAAATTGCCAAACTGACCATCTGGATGGCAGCGATCGCGGTGATTGCAACTCTTGTGGTACAGCTCTATTCAGATTCCATGATTCTTGCCGGTCTGGTCGGTGTCGCAATCTTGAGTTGTGCCGGAATCTTTAAATGGAAAGAAGCAGATGATGTGATCATCACCGGTATGCGTATGATGGCCCTGGTTGGCTTTATCATGATTGCCGCGCAAGGTTTTGCTGCCGTGATTGAGGCAACAGGACAGGTTCCTGCGCTGGTTGAAGCGTCGGTTGACTGGATTGGTAATAGCCAGGCACTTGCCGCCTTTTTAATGTTGTTGATTGGTCTGCTGATTACTCTGGGTATCGGTTCATCATTCTCTACCATTCCGATTCTGGCGATTATTTATGTACCGCTCTGTATTCAATTTGGTTTTAGTCCTGCAGCAACTATTGCGATCATTGGGACTGCGGCTGCTTTGGGCGATGCCGGTTCTCCAGCATCAGATTCAACTCTAGGTCCAACATCCGGTCTGAATATGGATGGTCAGCATGACCATATGAAGGACAGTGTGGTTCCAACCTTCATTCATTTTAATATTCCGCTTATCATTTTTGGCTGGATTGCAGCCATGGTTCTGTAAGTTCATTTTAATCTGCTCTGATATAAATCGGAGCAGATTTGCCTAGATTTAAAATAAATTATAAGATGTATTTAAAATATATATTTAAATAAAAAATTAATATAAACCTGATTATTTTACTCTGAATATTATTATTTTAATCTGATTAAATTACTGGGTATTCAAAACCAACCAATATAGTCAATTTAAAATAAATATTTAATAATTACATATACTTAAATAATAAATAAAATTTAGTTTTATAATATCTATTGCATAATAATTTAAGCCATGTTTATTATTAATTAAGAAATATTTTTCTTAATAATTATTCTTCCCTTGGGGGTATTTTAAAATGTTAAAGCAAGTAGCTCTAATTGCATTAATGGGTCTTTCAGCATCTGCGATGGCAGGGCAATGGCAAGTGAAAGTGGGGGCTTCTGTATTAGCGCCTACTCAGGAAACTGACCTGATTCCTGGTGTAGTTGAAGATGCTAAAGCAAGTAGCGAACTCAATTTTACTCCTTCAGTCGAATATTTCTTCAATGACAATATTTCAGCCGAATTATTATTGGCTACCCCATTTAAACATGATGTTGAGATGGCGGGTGATGTGAAAATTGCATCATTAAAACATCTACCACCAACGATTACAGCCAAATATAATTTTAAAAATTCAAGCCGCTTTACTCCATATATCGGTGTAGGTGCTACAGTATTCATTCCATGGGATGAAGAATTTAGCCAAACTGCAAAAGACGCATTAGGTGTAGCAAAGCTTGATGCAGATGTTGCTTATGGGGTAGCTGGCCAAGTCGGCTTTAACTTCCAGCCAGCGGATGCAAAAAACTGGGGTGTCTTTGTTGATGCACGTTATGCAGACTTAGATACAGATCTGGAAGCAAAGACTGCTGATGGGACAAAAATTAATTTAGGTGAATTTGGAATCGATCCTTGGGTTTATACGATCGGTTATAGCTATAAATTCTAAGCTCCAATTTTTTGGTTCATTTTTTCCAAAAGCCTCATCCTGAATGGGGCTTTTTTTCAAAATAACAACGATTTATAACGTATTGAAATTGAGCAGATTGGCAATACTCAAATATATTAAAACGAATAAAGTAAATATTAATTGAATACGACTTAATAATAAGGAAGATCAAAGCATGAGTTTTTTGTCGAAGAGTCTTTTGATCTTCAGCACGCTGTTTATTTCACAGAGTTATGCTGCCAGTTTTAATTGTCAGAAAGCGACAACCGCGACTGAGAAAACAATTTGTGAACATCGTTTGCTGAATGACGCTGATGTCAAAATGAGTACCAGCTATAACATCTTGCGCCGTATGGTGCCGATGGGAACACGTTCGGTGATTCAACGCGATCAGGTGAAATGGCTACAATTTCGTGACCGCTGTCAGGAATCTGTATCCTGCTTGAGTCAGGTCTATAATATGCGTCAGCAGCAGCTGGATCTGCATTTTGATCGTATCTATAAGATGGGACCTTATTAAGTCTTATCCATCCCATCAATTAAACTGATAAAAATAAAAGCCATAAAAATATTTTTTGCGAAAAAATTATTTTAAGGCTATTGAAAATTATTGAACTCACTCCATTCATATAGGCAACAGTTAACATCTGTATCTAAAATAATAGGAGTGATTCATGAGCGATTTAAGCGTACAAAAACACAGTTTCCAGGCTGAGGTAGCGCAGTTACTGCACCTTGTGACCCATTCGCTTTATTCAAATCCTGAAATTTTCCTGCGTGAATTAATTTCTAATGCTTCAGATGCGTGTGACAAATTACGTTTTGAAGGGATCAACCATCCTGAATATTATGAAAATGATCCTGACCTCCGCGTACGTGTCAGCTTCGATCCAGAAAATAAAACTATTACCATTTCAGATAACGGGATCGGTTTAAGTCAGCAAGAAGCCATTGAAAATCTGGGGACGATTGCCAAATCAGGGACCAAAGACTTTATGTCAAAACTGACGGGTGATCAGAAAGCTGATGCGCAGCTGATTGGCCAGTTTGGTGTCGGTTTCTACTCAGGCTTTATTGTGGCTGACAAGATTACCGTAGAATCACGCCGTGCCGGTACGGATGCCTCAGAAGGGGTGCGCTGGATCAGTGGCGGTACCGGTGAATTCGAAGTTGAACAGATCACCAAAGAAGGCCGTGGTACCGATATTATTCTGCATCTGCGTGAAGATGCGTTGGATTATCTGCAAAGCTATAAAGTCAAACAGATCATCAATAAATACTCAGATCACATTAGCCTGCCAATCCAGATGCAAAAAGAAGTCTGGCAGGAAGAAGAATCTGCTGAAGGTGAAACACCAAAAGGCGGTCAATATGTGAAGACCGATGAGTGGGAAGCGATTAACTCGGCCAGCGCATTGTGGACTCGGAATAAATCTGAGATTACTGAAGAGCAATATACCGAATTCTATAAAAACCTGACTCATGATTTTGCTGCACCATTGGCTTGGGCGCATAACCGTGTTGAAGGTAGTACTGAATACACCCAACTGCTTTATATCCCAAGCAAGGCACCACAGGATATTTTTACCCGTGAAGCCAAAGCTGGCATCAAGCTGTATGTGAAACGTGTGTTCATTATGGATGATGCGGATAACCTGATTCCAAACTATCTGCGCTTTGTACAGGGCGTGGTAGACAGTGCCGATCTGCCATTGAACGTGAGCCGTGAATTGCTGCAGGAAAGCCGTGATGTGAAAACCATCCGTGAAGGCAATACCCGCCGTATTCTGACCACTTTGGATAATCTGGCAAAATCTGAAGATGAAAAAGATCAGGAAAACTTCAAAACTTTCTACCGCGAATTTGGTGCGGTGCTGAAAGAAGGTTTAGGTGAAGATTTCGGTAACCGCGAACGTATCTTGAAACTGCTGCGCTATGCAACTTCAACCAATGATGAAGTAAGCACTTCATTGGCGGACTATAAAGCACGCATGAAGGAAGGCCAGAAAGCGATTTACTATATTACTGCTGAAAGCCTGAATGCTGCGAAAAACTCACCGCAACTGGAAGTGTTCAAGAAAAAAGGCATTGAAGTATTGCTGATGTCAGAGCGCGTCGATGAATGGGCAATGAACTTCGTGCATGAGTTTGATGGTACGCCATTGCAAAACGTATCTAAGGGTGCAGTCGATCTAGGTGATCTGCAAGATGCGGAAGAGAAGAAAGCGCTCGAAGCGGCTGCTGAACAGTTCAAACCTGTGGTTGAAAAGTTGACAGATTCTCTGAAAGATAAAACGAAAGAGGTGCGTGTAACAACTCGTCTGGTTGATTCACCAGCGTGTCTGGTCACAGGGGAAGGGGAGCTTTCTCCACAACTGATCCGTATGCTGAAAGATGCAGGTCAGCCTGTACCGGATGTGAAGCCGATTCTGGAAATTAATCCGGAACATCCACTGGTGAAAAAACTGGAAGGTTCTGCCCAGTTTGATGATCTGGCCAATGTGATCTTTGATCAGGCAATGATTGCAGAAGGTGGTCTACCAGAAAATCCGGCTGAATATGTAAAACGTATTAACAGCCTATTGTTGGGTTAATTTTTATATTTCAAAAATCCCTCTACGGAGGGATTTTTTATATTCTGAATTTATCGTTTAAGACTTGAATTCCCCTTTAATGATTTAAAAAAGCGATAGCCAGAATAAAAAAATACCTTTAAGTTTTAAATCTGAAAAATAGATAATATTTTATATATTAATTTATAATAGCGATTATTGAGTTTAGAGAATTCTCCCATGAAAAAATCACTGATGATGAGTCTGAGTACAGTCATTCTGATGTCAATGAGCGCAGCCACAATGGCCGATACTGAGTCCAAAAAAGTGACTCGTAGCGATCGTATTAGTTTTCAGGCACCCATGAAAAAAGAAGCGCCAAAAGTAAAACGAATGCAGCGTACCGACCGCGCGGTATGGAATATGCCACAGATGGAACAGCCTTCTTTGCAGCAAAAACGTATGATTCGTAGTGATCGAATTGCCTTTACAACGGTTGAGCACCGCCAATAAAAACTTATTGGATTCAGACATTAAAAAGCCCATATTTTATGTAATGCCAGTCAGTTAAGCAAATTTTAGTAAAATGTAGTAAAAAAGAGTGTATGTAAATACGCTCATTTTTTTATGTCTTTATCTGAACATTTAGAATCCACTCTTGAACATTCTCTCCCATCACT